>CANJNE010000062.1 GCA_947475275.1 Flavobacteriales bacterium
AGCACTGATCGTTTGTATTCGGGTAATTCATCTAGAAACAACACACCATTGTGCGCCAATGAAATTTCTCCAGGTTGCGGATAACTTCCGCCACCGATCAGCCCTGCGTCAGAGATAGAGTGGTGGGGCTTTCGAAAAGGTCGCTGGGTGATTAATCCGATTTCTTTTTTCACTTTTCCAGCTACGCTATGAATAGACGTTGTCTCTAATGACTCATCCAAGGACATTTTTGGTAAAATTGAAGGAAGTCTTTTCGCTAACATCGATTTTCCGGAACCCGGAGGACCTATTAAAATCAGGTTGTGACCCCCAGCCGCAGCAATTTCGAAGGCTCTTTTTACTGTAAATTGCCCTTTAACCTCTGAAAAATCTTCAATGCCAATGCCGCTAAAATTTCTATTTGGAGATTCTGTTTTAATTGGCTTTGGCCTTGCGTTTTCATCATTTAAAAAGTTGATAACGTCATTAATATTTTGAACGCCAATGGTTTCAAGCCCAGTTACAACTTCAGCCTCTTCAGCATTGATTTCAGGAAGAATAATTCCCTTGAAGCCTTCCTTTCTTGCTTGAATAGCTATGGGAAGCGCACCTCGAACTGGTTGCAACGTTCCATCTAATGACAACTCACCAATGATGAGGTAGTCTGATAATTTTAGCGTACTTACTTGCTCACTTGCCGCTAATATCCCAATAGCTATTGGAAGATCATAGTTGGATCCTTCTTTTCGAATTCCGGCAGGAGCAAGATTTATGGTCAATTCTTTGCCAGGAAATTTGAGATTGTTGTTTTTGAATGCTGCTTTGATTCTTTGGTGACTTTCTTTGATGGCAACATCAGGTAATCCAACGAGAAAGAAGTTAATTCCGATACTTTGGTTGACTTCAATGGTAATAATGGTTGCTTCAATTCCGAATACGGAACTGGAAAAGGTTTTCGTTAACATAAAAGGTATATTTTACTTCAAGTTACGAACTCTTATCCAGAATAAAAAATAAAAACAAAAAAACCGATGCAGTTACATCGGTTCACTTTAACATATCTTTTCGACTTAACGCTTGTGTAGCGCTTCGTCAGAAACAGTTAATTTTTTTCTTCCTTTGCGTCTGCGCGCTGCAAGAACTCGGCGTCCATTTTTTGTAGCCATTCGACTTCTGAAACCGTGTTTGTTTCTTCTTTTTCTTACGGACGGTTGAAACGTTCTTTTCATGATCTGTAATCTTTAAGCTTAACCAATTTTGGGATTGCAAAGATAATGTATTTTTCTTCTTATACAATGTTTTAAAAGAAAAAATAAAAAAAAGGTATAAATCACCTCAAACAAAGCTATTTTTGTATTTCAAAATTAAGGCATGTTGCGCCCAAAAAAGAAATCTGAACAAAAAGTAAAATTGACCAAGGATAGTTACCGAAAAGCCAGCGGTATCTTTCGATATTTAGGACCCTACAAAGGTATCTTTTTTATTGGTTGGATTTTTCTTATTCTCTCAACTTCAGCAGGTCTTATTTTCCCTTACATGATGGGGCAATTATTAGGAAGCGGCTCATCGAGTCCTGCTAACATGGAGGAATCAATAAAACTGATTAACTTTAATAATGTCAATGATGTGGCTTTGTCATTATTCATTTTGTTTTTTGCTCAAGCTTTCTTTTCTTATTTCAGGGTAGTAATCTTTACCAATGTCACTGAAAATGCTATGCGCGATTTGCGTTCCGCAGCTTTTCAAAAATTGGTTTACATGCCAATGGATTTTTTCAATCAAAATAAAGTGGGTGAGTTGAGCAGCAGGCTTTCATCAGATGTAACACAAGTTCAAGAAACTTTGAAAACAACAATTGCTGAATTTTTCAGACAAATAGTTATTGTTGTTGGTGGAGTTGCATTCATTTTTGTCTTTTCGTGGAAGTTGGCTTTAATCATGTTGGGAACGGTTCCTGTGATGGCCGTCATTGCTGTTTTCTTTGGAAGATTTATCAGAAAATTATCTAAAAAATCGCAAGACAATGCGGCACAATCGAATGCGATAATTGAAGAATCTTTGGTGGGTATTTCAAATGTGAAATCATTTACCAATGAGCTTTTCATGATTAAGCGTTACACGGAAGCCATCGACGAAATCAAAAAACTCAACATCAAAAGCGGTGTTTGGAGAGGTTTATTTGTATCCTTTATAATCTTTTGTCTTTTCGGAGCAATTGTATTTATCATTTGGCAAGGGTTGTTAATGACACAAGGTCCGAATCCGCAATTGTCTTCACAGGATTTCTTCTCGTTCATTATGTACACCATCATGATGGGTGCATCCATAGGATCTCTTCCAGATTTGTATGCTAGTATTCAAAAATCAATTGGGGCGACTGAAAACTTGATGGAAATTATCGATTCTCCTGGAGAACAAGAATTGAATAATGGAACTTTGAAGCCTGCTATAACTGGTCAAATTCGTTTTGAAAACGTAAAATTTTCTTACCCACAAAGAAAAGACATAACTGTTCTGAATGGAATTTCCTTTGAAGCACAATCCAATCATACTGTTGCGTTAGTTGGTTCTTCGGGTTCTGGAAAGTCTACGATCGCCTCTTTATTGTTGAATTACTACAATATCGAATCAGGAAATATTTTGATTGATGGTACTCCAATTCAGGAAATCGATACGCATCACTTGCGCAAGCACATTGCAATAGTTCCTCAGGAGGTTCTTCTTTTTGCAGGAAGTATTGCGGAAAATATCCGTTTCGGACATACTTCTGCTACTGAAGAGGAAGTTATCGAAGCAGCTAGAAAAGCTAATGCTTGGGAATTTATACAATCTTTCCCTGAGGGCCTTGATACGCAAGTAGGAGATAGGGGTATTCAACTTTCAGGGGGTCAAAAACAACGTATTGCTATTGCAAGGGCGATCATTAAAAATCCAACAATTCTTATTCTTGATGAGGCAACTTCAGCTTTGGACTCCGAATCTGAGCGACTGGTGCAAGATGCATTGGATAAGTTGATGGTTGGAAGAACCTCAATTGTTATTGCACATCGCCTTTCAACCATTAAAAATGCCGATACCATTTTAGTGCTTCAAAAAGGTGAAATCGTTGAATCTGGAAATCATGAAAAATTGATTCAAGATAAAGGCGTTTACTTTAATCTTGTTGAACTGCAAGGTATTGAAAGCCGACTTGGCAATCCTTCCTAGATTTTGCATTTGTTTGTCTACAAATGAATTTATTTAAAGCAATAATCCTTTCTTTATCAGTCTTAACTGCATGTAAGGTAAATCGCGATTTTCAGAATCAAATCAAAACAGATTTTTCAGGTATTTGGATCAACGAATCGGAAGATATGCTTTATGAAGAATCTTGGTCTTGGAATGATAAAATGCTTATTGGTCAGGGGCTCATTTACAACAATACAGATACGCTTTTTTCTGAAAAACTTCAAATTGTAAAAAAGCTGGGTAACTGGTATTATGGAGCGACAATAGCTGATCAAAATGATGGGAAAACAGTATTATTCAAATTACCAAAACCATACACTGGCCAATATGTGTTCAGCAATAAAAAACACGATTTTCCGCAAACTATTTCATATTCCTTTAGTTTGGATTCGGCTTTTATCCGTATCGAAGGCATTGAAAATGGGGTGTATAAAAGTGACGATTTGAAATTGGTGAAATCAACTATGCGTGTTCCTTGAAAATCTTGTTCAGCCACTTAATCATTAAAAACATTAACAACGAAGCAGCAGTTAAAAGAATAAAATTCACGTAGAAGAAATTCGCTTTGTTTTCATAACCATCCCATAAACTACTAAGTACACCAGAAAGTTTGTTTCCAATAGAAGTTGCTAAAAACCAACCACCCATCATTAGTGCTGTCAGCCTTGGTGGACTGAGTTTACTAACCATTGATAAACCCATTGGGCTCAAAAACAATTCGCCAATAGTAATCACAAAATAGGAAGATATGAACCACCAGGCTGAAGATTTATCTGCACCATTGTTATTGGCGTAAACGGCTCCAACCATTACAAGACACGAAAGTCCCGAGATTAGCAGCCCAAGGGCAATTTTTAGTGGTGTGGACGGTTCTTTTTCTTTTCGGCGTAGAAATGCAAAAAATGCAAGGATGAGCGGGGTTAGTGCCACAACCCAAAATGGATTTACAGATTGAAAAAGATTTGTATTGAAAAGGTAAACTTCACCACCTTCTTCCGGTATGTGTTTTTCATCAAGGTTTTTGAAGTAACTTGGAAAGGCCCATTCTTTATTTGTCTTATCTGCTGCACGGAAATGATGATCCATAACGACTACAGAATCTTTTTGATACCTAACAGTATCTACAAGGTATAAGGATTTCATTGTTGGGGTCAGTGCAGAAGGAATTTCACGATCTGTATAACGCTCTGCCCATGTATTTAAAGTTGAACCATTTTGCTTGAAAACAGCCCAAAAAGCAATAACAACAGAAAAAATAGCCAGCATCGCAGCAATTGGTTTGCGTTCATTTTCCGGAGATTTCACCAAAAGCCTTCCGTAGAAGAATACAACGGGAATACATCCAAATAGAAAAGCATCTGTTGAACGACTTCCAACTAGAGGAGCGGGAAGGAAATAACCAATCAATCCAAAACCAATTGCAGGTAAAAGTATTACTCCAAAAATTTGAAGCAATGGCATGTCCTTGTCTGACTTTTCTTTAATGACATCTGCATGTTTGAAATGCTTCGTACCAGACCAGAAAATTATAATTCCAATGAACATACCTACACCAGCTGCAAGAAATGCAGCATACCATCCATAAATATTGAAAAGTGCAGCGCTAAAGAAGTTACAGACAAATGCTCCAATGTTTATTCCCATATAGAAAATGTTGAAGCCGGAGTCTTTTAAAGCTTTGTATTCAGGATCATTGTATAAGTTTCCTAATAAAGCCGATATGTTCGGTTTAAAAAATCCATTTCCTAAAATGACCAAAAACATTGCGATATATAGGATGTTTATGTCATGTACAGACATTAAACAGTAGCCTATACCCATTAATATTCCTCCTATTGTAACTGAAAGTCTATACCCAAGTACCCTATCAGCGAGCAATCCTCCGATAAATGGCGTTAGAAATACAAAGGCGATGAATGTTCCATAAAGATCAGAGGCCTCTTTTTCGTTAAATCCAAATCCACCGTTATCAATTGTATCTTTGAGGTAAAGTGTGAAAATTCCGATCATTAAATAATAACCGAAACGTTCCCACATTTCTGAAAAGAACAGGAAAGGAAGTGCTTTAGGATGTTTTTTAGTCATAACTTCTAATTGTAAAAAAAGCAGCCGAAGCTGCTTTAAGTGTTTATTTTACGCCGTGCATCATTTTAGATAATCGGTGTGACAATAATAACATGAAGATTCCTAATGCGATTACAAAGATTGCAATGGAAACGAAAATAGTTGCTGGACCTAATTTCTCTACATAAGCCGCAACAAATCCACCAATGATGTTTGCTGCAAAAGAAGACAACATCCAAACTCCCATTAGCATTGAAGCAAGCTTAACAGGTGCCAATTTGGTCACCACAGATAATCCCACAGGAGAAAGACATAGTTCACCTACCGTATGGAAGAAGTAAGTCATAACTAACCAAATTAGTGCAGCTTTCTTTGTTACGATTTCATGATCACCAACACCTTGAGTTTGAACTCCGTATGTAGCCATCAGCATGAACAAAAATCCGATACCTAAAAGAATCATTCCCAATGACATTTTTACTGGAGTCGTTAATTTTTTACCGTATTTGGAGGTCCAGAACCAAGCAAATATAGGCCCTAATGCAACAATGAATAATGGATTAACTGATTGAAAATATGTTGTTGGGATTTCCCAACCAAAGAAGTTTCGGTTAATATATTTATCGGTGTAAATTGTCATGGAAGACCCGGCTTGTTCGAAACCAGCCCAGAAAAATATTACTAAGAAGGTAAGAATGAAAATCACAGTAATGCGCTGTTTTTCCTCGATAGATAAACCTTTATTTTGGTTTAATTGATTTGATGTATCCTCATTAGCATTAACTTTTTCAGGTTTAGCTGGAGCAGTTCCAATCTCAAGAAGGTATTTACTTGCTAATAAATTAAATACAACTTGTCCAATAGCCATTCCTATAGCCGCAGCTAAGAAACCATATCTAAAACCATAAGAAACGATTGCTCCCGTTGCATCCTTCACGGCAAACCAATCTTCCGCTAGTGTTCCTGCTATTAGGGGAGCCAAGAAAGCTCCTAAGTTGATACCCATGTAAAAAATAGAGAAAGCTGAATCGCGACGGTCATCTCCTTCACGGTACATTTGACCCACCATAGTGGATATATTTGGTTTGAACATTCCGTTTCCGAGAATCAATAGCACCAAACCGAATCCTAATCCGAAATGAGATGGCATTGCAAATAAAACCAATTGGCCAAGAAACATTGTGATTCCCCCGATGGTAATTGCCCTGCGCTGTCCAATGTAACGATCAGCAATCCAACCTCCGATAATTGGAGTAAAATAAACAAATCCGGTAAAGAATCCGTAAATCAAAGAAGCGGTATCTTCAGCGATGTTAAGTCCATTTTGAGACCAAAGTTTTATCATGTAGAGGGTTAGCAATCCTCGCATTCCGTAATAACTGAAGCGTTCCCACATTTCTGTGAAAAATAATAAATATAAGCCTTTAGGATGACCAAAAATGGTTCCCCGGCTTTCAATGCGATCAATTAAATCTTCGTTTTTAGTCATAGTAATTCAGTTTCTAAAGTAGACGAATTTAATAAAAATTGTTCACTGAAATCGTATTTCGTTTTAATTTCGAGAACCTTAAATGAAAATGGCATGCAAAATTGGCTCGAACGTACGGATTTACTTATTGGACTTGAAAAAATCGAAAAACTCAAAAAATCACACGTAATGATAGTTGGATTGGGAGGAATAGGTTCATTTGCTGCAGAATTTATTGCAAGATCTGGTGTTGGAACCATAACATTAATTGATGGTGATGTCTTTGATCCTACGAATAAGAATAGACAACTTACTGCACTCGATTCGACAATCGGAAGGAATAAAGCCGTTGTGTTAGCAGAAAGACTGAAAGATATTAATAAAGACGCTGAAATAAATGTTCTAGAAGAATTTGTTGTTCCAGAAAGGGTTTGGGAGATTCTTAAAGAATTTAATCCAGAATACGTCATGGATTGTATTGATTCAGTAACGCCAAAGTTAGAGTGGATTATTGCATGTAAACGTTTGAAAATTAAAATTATATCGCACCTTGGAGCAGGAGGGAAATTGGATCCTACGAGAGTGCAAGTGGTGAATTTAAATCAAACGCACAATTGTAAATTGGCAGCTCATATAAAGAAAAGATTGCGAAAGAAAAATGTCGATTACAAATCTATTCGGGCAGTTTTTTCTTCAGAGTTACAGGATAAATCGTCATTAAAAATGACATCAGGTCTAAATTATAAAAGATCGTTTTATGGAACAATAAGTTACATGCCTGCACTTTTTGGACTTATGGGTGCAGCTGAAGTAATCAGATATATAACTGAAAATGAAAAACAAACTTATTAGTATCAATTGTACTTGAAATGTACTTTTGCAATTATTGATTAACTTTGAGTATGCGCATCAGACAAGTAATATCCGCATTTGTTGTAATCCTTTTGGCATTGTTGATATGTGCTTGCGCTGATAATTCCGGCAAGAAAGCGACGAGTCCAACTGTTTTGATGGCAGATTCAAGTTATGACAATCACAGTTATTCCAATATTAGTGAAGTAAGAACCAAGCATCTTGATTTGGAATTGGATGTCAATTTTAAAAATCAGACCATCTATGGTGTAGCGAGACATACCATAGAAAATCTTGGTGCCGACACCGTAATTTTTGATATTAAAAATCTTGAAATTCAAAAAATAACCACAGGATTAGATGAAGAAAAAGAAACCAATTTTCTTATTGGTGAATGGGATAAGGATTCGCTTTTGGGACAGCCATTACTTGTGAAAATTGAACCGACTACAAAATATGTTAATATTTACTACGAAACCACCCAAAAAACAGAAGCAATCGATTGGTTGCCAGCAGAATTAACAGATGGAAAATCCCATCCATACATGTATACGCAAGGACAGGCAATTCTCACACGATCTTGGATTCCTTTGCAAGATTCACCTGCAAATAGATTAACCTATTCGGCTGAGGTTAAGGTACCGAAAGAATTGATGGCTGTAATGAGCGCTAAAAATGAAAAACAAAAAAATACAGAGGGAAAATATAAATTCAAAATGGATAAGCCTGTTCCTAGTTATTTGATTGCATTGGCAGTTGGTAATTTGGAATATAAAGCTTTGGGTAAAAATTGCGGAGTTTATACCGAACCAACCAATTTAAAGAAGGCTGCCAACGAATTTAGTGAATTGCCAAAGATGATTAACGCTGCAGAACAACTCTATGGACCCTATCAATGGGGACAATACGATTTACTTGTGCTTCCGAATTCTTTTCCATTTGGTGGTATGGAGAATCCTTGTTTGACCTTTGTAAGTCCCACTGTTATTGCAGGAGACAAAAGCTTGACTTCTGTAATTGCTCATGAATTAGCACATTCTTGGTCTGGTAATTTGGTTACAAATGCTTCTTGGGAGGATTTTTGGTTGAATGAAGGATTTACAGTTTACTTCGAAAATAGAATCATGGAAGTATTGTACGGTAAGGAAATCGCAGATATGCTTCTTTTAATTGAGTTCGAAGAATTACAAGATGAGATTGAAAAAATAGAGAATGGGGAGCATCCAGAAGATTCTAAACTAAAATTAAACCTTGCCGGAAGAAATCCTGATGATGGAATGACGGATATCGCCTATGTTAAAGGTGCCTTTTTTCTAAAAACTTTGGAAAATCAAATTGGTAGGGTAAAGTTTGATATTTTCTTAAAGGCGTATTTTACCAATAATGCATTTAGAAATATGTCAACTGAGCGTTTTGTTGATTATTTGAATGTTCATCTGTTAGATATTCATAACATCACGTTCAATTCTCACGAATGGATATATAGCAAAGGAATTCCTAAAAACTGTCTAATGATTTCCTCACCAAGGTTTCAATCTATGGAGCAACTGGTAAAACGATTTAATTCTGATGAGGATATTTTTGATCCAGTTGTTAAATATGTGAAAGTTAAAGGTAAAAAGCGAAAAAAGAAAGAGATTCAACAATTGAAAAAATCTGATTTTATTGCTCAAGAATGGTTAGAATTTGTTCGAAAACTTCCCGATTCCATCGCGGTTGACCGTCTAAAATATTTAGATAAACATGCCGGATTTACAAAATGGAATAATGCTGAAATAAAAACCGAATGGTTTACATTGGCTATTAGAAGTGGGTACAAAGAAATATTCCCTCAAATTGAAACTTTTCTCAAAAATGTTGGTCGCAGAAAGTACCTACTACCAATTTATGAGGAACTATCACGAACACAAGAAAATTTAAAATGGACGAAATCCGTCTATGCTAAAGCCAAAATAAACTATCACTTTGTTTCAAAGCAAAGTATCGATGAAATTTTGAAGATCAATTAAGAGAACTTAATTTTTCAGAGAGCAACGCAATTTTGTCGTTTGCATCCTTCTCCTTTTTTCGCTCCATATTTACAACTTGCTCAGGAGCGCTTGAAACAAATTTTTCATTGCTAAGTTTTGCTTGAACACTTTTGAGGAAGCCCTTTAAATGATTAAGTTCCTCATTGATTTTTTTCTTCTCAGATTCAATGTCGATATGTTCACCAAATGGAATAAAATATTCATTAAGGCCTTCCATGAAAGAACTCGAATTATTCAATTTTTCTGAAATTTGTTCGATTTGAGAAAGATTTCCCATTTTCAAAATTATAGGATCCATGGAGCCGTCATAGGTTTCCTCATTTGTCTTAATGAACAATTCAATCTTAACTTTAGATGCTATATTGTTTTGTTTTCTGAAGTTTCTAATCTGGGTGATGATGTTTTCAGTTTTTTCAAATGACCTTAAAATGACTTCGTCGCATGTTTCTATTTCAGGCCATCTTGATACAATAATGTCATTGCCTTCCTCACGATTTTTTAATGAATGCCATAATTCCTCGCTTATAAAAGGCATAAAAGGATGTATAATTTTTAAAAGAGCTTCAAAGAAAGCTTTAGTTTCAGCTAATGTTTTCGGATCAATAGGTTGCTGGTATCCTGGCTTGATGATTTCCAAATACCATGCACAGAAATCATCCCATACCAATTTGTAAGTTGTCATTAAAGCTTCAGAAATTCTGAACTTGTCATACAAATCATTAATGGTGTTCAACTCCTTGTTTAACTTTGATTTGAACCATTCAACTCCAATAACTGATGATTTGGGTTGTTCAAATTCTTGAACTTCCCAAGAACTAACCAATCTGTATGCATTCCAAATCTTATTCGCAAAATTTCTTCCTTGTTCACATTGTGAACTGTCAAAAGGTAAATCATTTCCAGCGGGAGAGGAAATTAATATCCCCATTCGAACACCATCGGCACCATATTTCTCAATAAGTTCAATAGGGTCGGGTGAATTGCCAAGAGATTTAGACATTTTCCTTCCCAATTTGTCCCTTACGATACCAGTGTAATAAACATTTTTAAAAGGCAAATCACCTAAATATTCATAACCAGCAATAATCATTCGTGCTACCCAAAAAAACATGATCTCAGGAGCAGTTACAAGGTCATTCGTTGGATAATAATATTTGATGTCATTATTTCCTGGGGCTGTCAAACCGTCAAAAACAGAAATAGGCCATAACCAGCTTGAAAACCAAGTGTCTAAAACATCGTCATCTTGTTTCAAATCAGAAATCGTAATGTTTCTTCCAGATTTAGCGGTGGCCAATGCAATAGCTTCTTCCCTTGTCTTACAAACAACATAATCTTCACTTCCTTCACCAAAATACCATGCTGGGATTTGATGTCCCCACCATAATTGTCTTGAAATACACCAGTCCTTGATGTTATCCATCCAATGTTTGTAGGTGTTTTTGAACTTTTCTGGATGGAACTGAATGTTACCATTCATTACATTCTCAAGTGCTGGTTGAGCAAGCTCTTTCATGGAAACAAACCACTGTAGTGAAAGCCTTGGTTCAATTACTGCATTTGTGCGTTCGGAAAAACCAATTTTGTTGATGTGATCTTCGGTTTTTACCAAATAACCTTTATCATGTAGTTCTTTTTCAATGGCTTGTCTAACTGCGAATCTATCCATTCCTTCGTAATGAAGGCCAAATTGGTTGAGTGTTCCATTGGCATTAAAAATATCGATAGTCTCCAGTTGATGCTTTTTACCTAATTCATAATCGTTGGTATCATGAGCAGGCGTAACTTTTAAACAACCTGTTCCAAATTCCATGTCCACATATTCATCAGTGATGATTGGAATGGTTCTATTTGAAAGCGGAACAATGGCATTTTTTCCATGTAAATGGATAAATCTTGGGTCTTCAGGGTTAATGCAGATTGCACTATCCCCCAAAATGGTTTCAGGTCGGGTCGTTGCAATGGTCAACCATTGATCATCCGTTTCAGCTATCTTATATCGCACGTAAAAAAGCTTTGAGTTCACTTCTTTATGCAAAACTTCTTCATCAGATAATGCGGTTAATGCCTCAGGATCCCAATTCACCATTCTAACTCCTCGGTAAATTTTACCTTTTTTGTATAAATCGATAAATACGTCAATTACTGATTCAGAGTATTTTTCATCCATCGTGAAGCTGGTTCTTTCCCAATCACATGAAGCACCAAGTTTCTTCAATTGCTCGAGAATAATTCCACCATGTTTCTCTTTCCATTCAAAGGCATGTTTTAAAAATTCTTCCCTTGTAAGATCTGATTTTTTTATCCCTTCTTGACGCAACTTCTGAACGACTTTCGCTTCAGTTGCAATAGAGGCATGATCCGTTCCAGGTACCCAACATGCATTTTTTCCTAGCATTCGGGCACGACGAACCAATATATCTTGAATCGTATTGTTGAGCATGTGTCCCATGTGTAGAACACCTGTTACATTCGGTGGTGGAATTACGACTGTATAGGGCTCTCTTTCATCCGGTTCTGAATGAAAATAACCTTTCTTCATCCAGTGTGCATACCATTTAGATTCAGAAAGTTGGGGATCGTAATTTTTGGGAGCTTCCATCTGTCAATAATTTTGAGCGCAAAGATAAGAAAACATTGAGGTTAAAAGAAAGCAATTCTTTCGATTTATAGGTTCAATATTTCATGAAGACATTATTTTTGTGTAAATATTTCCTCATGCGAAAAATATATTTTTTCTTAGCCTTGATTCCTTTTTTGCAATCATGTTACAAAGGTCAAAACGCGGATATGATTGTTCACAATGCCCGAATTCATGATATGCTTGATACAACAATTATTCACGAAGCGATGGCCATTCGCGATGGTAAAATTGTTGAAGTTGGTCCCGAAAGACAAATTCTAAACAAATATTCCGCTACTGAGGAAATCGATGCAGAGGGAAGGGATGTGTTTCCTGGTTTTACTGACGCTCATGGTCATTTGATATCCTACGCGAAGCAAAAGCTTTCTGTAGATTTAGTTGGCTCAAAATCCTTGGAAGAGGTTTTGGTGAGGCTTGAAAAATACCAACAGCAATATAAAAGAAATTTTATAGTTGGACGAGGTTGGGATCAGTCATTGTGGAGTAATAAGAATTTTCCCTCCAACGAGAAGTTAAATCAAATTTTTCCCAATATTCCAGTTTGTCTTTTCAGAATCGATGGTCATGCATTATTGGCCAATGATGCCTGTTTGAAACTTGCAGGAATCAACGAAGAATCAAAAATTGATGGCGGAATTATTGAACTGAAGGAGAATGTTTGTTCAGGTATTTTGGTTGATAACGCAATGAATCCGGTTTTCGAAATTCTTCCGGATTATCCGATTAAAGAACTAAAAACTAAAATTCTCGAAATTCAAGAAGAACTATTTCAGTATGGAATTACTGGAGTTCATGAAGCCGGAATCGAAAAAGAACATATTGCAATGTTCAACGAAATGGTAAAGGATAACTCCTTAAAATTGAATCTGTATGCCATGTTGATGCCTTCAGAGGAAAACATTGCTTTCGCAAGGAAAAATGGTGTTTACCAAAATGAAAATTTTTTAATTCGAAGTTTCAAAGTTTTTGGAGATGGTGCTTTAGGTTCAAGGGGTGCTTTTTTGAAATTACCTTACAGCGATCATTCAAATCACCATGGAGTTTTAACAACTCCGGTTGAAGAAATGAAAAGGATTGCTAATGTGTGCTTGGAGGTCGGGTATCAAATGAATACGCATGCCATTGGAGATTCAACCAATCGCATATTATTTGACATTTACAAACAAGCTTTTTCAAAAGTTAAAGACCACAGATGGAGAATCGAACACGCACAAGTTGTCGATCCTAAAGATTTCGATTTTTTTGGTTCGTATGCAGTAATACCATCAGTGCAACCTACACATGCGGTAACGGACATGCGTTGGGCAGAGGAGCGTCTAGGAAAAGAAAGAATGTCAGGCGCTTATGCTTATAAAAGTTTATTGAGACAAATCGGTATTCTAGCAATTGGAACAGATTTTCCAATTGAACCTATAGATCCTTTTAGAACTATAAATGCGGCTGTCAATAGAAAAGATGAAAATAATCTTCCAGAAGCTGGGTTTTTTCCAAATGAAGCCATTGGCCTAATGGAATGTCTTAAAGGAATGACACTTGACGCGGCCTTTGCTTCCTTTCAGGAAGATTATTTGGGAAGTTTGACTGCTGGAAAGGATGCGACTTTTGTAATTCTTGACAAACCAATAACAAAAGGAAATTATCAATCCAACTATTCAAAATGTACCGTAATTAAAGGTCAAATTGTCTACCAACCATTATGATATTGAATAAAAACTATTTTTACACCAAATTGTTAAACCAAAAACCATATGCCATGTCAAGATTTATTATTCTCTGTGTTTCTTTTTATTTTGCTTTAAACAGTGCGTTTGGACAATTTGCTACTGGTCACACCACAATAACTTTTAATGACCCAGCAAGAACCGGAGGATATGGAACTGGTGGTGGCGCAGGAAGACAAATTCAAACGGAAATTTATTATCCCGCAACTACAGCAGGAGATAATACTCCAGCGGCAAATGGAACTTTTCCAATTATAGTTTTTGGTCATGGTTTTGCAATGTCTTGGGATGCCTATCAAAATATTTGGGAACATTATGCCCCTAAAGGATATATTTTGGCTTTTCCGAGAACTGAAGGTAATTTATTTCCCGCTCCCAGTCATCAAGATTTTGGATTAGATTTGAAAATTGTTGGTGTAAAATTAGCAGCGCTAAAT
>CANJNE010000063.1 GCA_947475275.1 Flavobacteriales bacterium
ATCCTGAACGCATAAGAATAAATGGACGTTTATTTGGGTAGTCATTTTTATATTCTTTTGAAATTAATCCAGCCCAATCGTGTCCGTAAATATTATGTTTCTCATTCGCTGAACCTGTTTGATGCCAAAGTTCTTTCGGATGCACTTCAGGTTCGCCGAGATCTCCCCAAAAACCCTCAACGCCCATATCTATTAATTCTTTGTAACGATTCCAAAACCAATTATAACCTGATGAAGAATAAATATCGATTAACCCTGTATTGCCAAAATAAAAGTCATAGGTAAATGGCTTTCCAATACTATCCCTTGCAAGAATTCCTTCGCGATAAGCTTCTTTCCAACGGGTCGATGTGGTAAGTATAAAAGGTTCAGTTATCAAAACAGTTTTGACTCCCAAATCTTTGAAGTCAGTTATCATTTTTTGTGGAGTAGGGAAGGAGTCCTTATAGAATTCTAGATTTCCCATTGTTCCTTGAATATCCTTGCCAAACCAATATAAATCAAGAATCACGGCATCCAATGGAATGTCTTCATTTTTAAATAATTCGACTGTTTTTCTGGTTTCTTGCTCAGAATGGTAACCGAATCTACTGGCGAAATTTCCAAAAACCCACCTTGGTGGCAAAGGCTGATGCCCAGTAATTGAGGAATATGAAGATAAAATTTCTTCAAAATTATCTCCAGCTACAATCTGATATACTTTTCTTCCTCCAATTGATGTGTAGCCAATCTTGTTTTCATTTTTACTATCCAAGTCCAAATAACCAATTTGTGGGTTATCAAAGTGAATGAGGTATTTATTACTGCTTAATATAATGGGCATGGTATAGTTCATTAATTCTGAACGTTCTTCATATCCATAATGTGCCTTGTTGTACAATTCCAATTTATTGCCGCGACGGTTCAGTCCTAAAGCTCTTGCTCCACCACCGTAAAGTGCTTCATCGGCAGAAATTGACAGATCCACATCAATACCATCCTTATTGGTTTGATATCCGTTATCGTCTTTTAGAATAAGCTTATCGTTGTGGAGGTAAGAGACACTTAAATCATTTTTATCAACTGCTATTGTAATCGATTTCGTTGAAATTTTTAAAATATTGTCTTGATTATCAACAGATAAAAGACCTTTGCCGTGCGATGCGATAACAGCATGAGAAGCTTCATATGGATTTTCATCCGCTTCATAATATCGCGTTTCAATAGCGTTGTCGTTAAATGCAAAAAATTGAATCCGTCCGACAGCGGTTTGAACTTCAACACACGAATCGTTTTGCACGAAAGATTTAAAGGCTCGTGATTGTCCAAAAAAAGTATTAGAATGGAGCAAAACGATGCTTAAAGTAAATATAACTAACAGTCTATTCATGCGTCAACTCTATTATGTATGCGTTTTTACCTTCTGTGACAAAATTTTCGGAATCTAATTCGAAAGCTTTTTCATTTACAATGTCGTATCCTATTTTGAAATCTTTTAATACTTCATTATAGTTTTTTAAGGTAATTGATTTTGAATCTAAAGAGTTATTGATAATGACCATGACTGCTTCATCTTCCAATACCCTGAAATAAACATAGACATTATCAACTGGTATGAATTGAATCGTTTTGCCTGAATGTACTGCCTTGCTAGTTTTTCTCCAGTTTAAAAGCTTTTTTGAGAATTCAAAATATAATGCTTGTGCTGCTGAACGTTCCTCAGATTTAAAACAATTTTTGCTATCGCTTTTCCATCCTCCTGGGAAATCTTTGCGTATATCGGCATCGCCCAAATTTTTATCTCCGCTCATACCAATTTCACTACCGTAATATATTTGAGGTATACCACGAATGGTACTCAATATACTCAACATCAGTTTGTAATCTTCAAACTCGGGATACAAATTGTTGAACCGTTGCGTGTCATGATTTTCTGAAAATACCAATAAATTAGAAGGATTGCTGTATAAAAAGTCATTGGCAAAGTTTTCATAAAAACGAATCATTCCTTTATCCCAACCTTGTTTGTCTTCACCAAAAGCTTGCATTACAGCATCATGAAGGGTGAAATCCATGACTGAAGGCAAATGACTATTGTAGGATTGAATGGCTCCAATGGGACTATTTTCTTGCCAATAAGATTGAAGTGCTTGGTCATGCATCCATACTTCACCAACGATATTCATGTTTGGGTATTCTTTGGTAATGATTTCTGTCCATTCAGCAATTCCATCCTTATCATTGTAGGAATAAGTATCAACGCGCAATCCATCCAAATTTGCATTTTCAATCCACCATAATGTGCTTTGCACCAGGTAATTCAATACCAATGGATTATTCTGATTTAAGTCCGGCATTGACTTTACAAACCAACCATCAACACACCATTTTTTGTCAAAACCTGAAGTGTAAGGATCATTTTGTGTGGTCATGCGATAATTTGTTTGCCCATATCCTGGAAATTGGTGTAACCAATCATAAGTTGGTAAATCTTTAATCATCCAATGTGATGCTCCCCAGTGATTAGGAACCACATCCATGATGATTTTCAATCCCAATACATGAGCTTTTTCAACCAATTCAATGTATTCCGATTCACTTCCATACCTGGGGTCAATTTTATACAAATCACTCTGACCATAGGTATGATAAGAATAAGTTGAATCGTTATCTTCAAGAAGCGGTGTACTCCAAATAGCAGTAGCCCCAAGTTCCTTAATGTAGTCCAAATTGTTTATTATACCACGAATATCACCTCCGTGTCTTCCGCCAGGAAGTGCTCTGTTTGCTTTTTCGATCGTTGAAGGATGCGAATCATTAGTGCTATCCCCATTTGAAAATCTGTCCGGCATTAAAAGATATATTACATCGCTTGTATTGAATCCTTCTCTCAATGTTGAGTCTGTTCTTCTAGATTTTAATTCAAAAGGTACGGTTAACTTGCTTTTTCCTTTTTTTTGAAGTTCGATATTATAAACCTTTGCTACTGCGGATTTTGTTTCTAGTGTGACAAAAATATAATTTGGATTTTCAGTTTTCGTAACGCTTATTATTGTCAATTCTTTAGATACTACATCCAATTCAGAAATGTTTGAACCATAAAGCATTACTTGTACTTGACTGTAATTCATTTCGGTCCACCAATTTCTTGGCTCAATTCTTTTTAAATCATACTGCTGTGCATTGAATTGAAAGCAGAAAAAAAGAAAAACACCTAAAAAAAATCTATTGAACATTTTATTCTATTTTAATCAATGAATACCATTTTTTTGGTTTTGCCACTAACATATTTCACAATCGTCATTTGATTGGATTCAGGTTTATTAATCCTTTTTCCAGTCAGATCATAATAGCCTTCTATTTCATCATCTACCAAATTTATATCATCCAAATTAAGAGGACATGGATTTGTGATACCGAAATATGATAATTGATTGCTAGCTGAAGTGTTTCTATTGTATAAAAAAGAAGCTATTGATGTACTGACATGTCCACCCCAAGCTTGAATGAGTGCATTTTGAAAATCGGAATCTGAAAATCCGTAGTCTAATTCCCTGTAAGTATCAGCTAGTGCGGCAACTTCAATTTGATTTTGCTTGGATTGTAATAGTGGAATTAATGTAGCATTATTAAAATATCCTTGCAGTATTTCGTTCATGTAGAAAGAAAATTTATCCTTGAAGTAAGGAACTTCCATGATTCTGTTGTAAAGTGGGCGCGGCTCATTCGGATGAGACCAATCGTAAATATTTCGATTTGCCCAATTGATATTCATCCAGTCTATACCGAAAGTGTTGTCCATATCATATTGAATCAACATAAACTTATCGTCTGAAGGTCTTTGATACAGGTAAAAGTTGTTTTTGTTAAACGAATGTCCATCCCAGTGGCCACAAAGTACTTCAACTGCCAAAGTTTTGAGATAAGATTCAACATCTAAAACCTCCTGAATAGCACAAGGGAAATCAGCCGCAGAAGTATTGTTCAGAATATTTAGAAAATTTATCAAGCCACTGTAGTCATTAATAGACTCATTAGTTTTGAGCTCATACAAGTTGTAATAGCTTGTTGCATTAGTCCCTAAATATGTCAAATCTGCACCGTATGATGATTTATAAAGATTTCCATTGTCATCATTTAAAAAACGCTTTTGTATAAATTCTTCATCGATGTGCTCAGCATTGAAGTAAAGCCCTTTGTATTCACTATTGATAAATAATTTGATATAACTATTTCTTGGACTTACCAAATCTGCCATTTTTAAGGTATATGCAGATAAGTAGGATCTCAAAATAGATGGGTCGTTATGTTCTCCATTCAAGTTCATTTTTTCAAGTCCATTCCATTGCTGTCCTTGAACGAAGGAATTGAAGGAGACCTTAAAGGATTTTTTATCTGCATATCTGGATGTATTTCCCCTGAGGCGAAAACCAATATTTGAAACTGTATCAGTATAAGTGGAGCTTTCATAAATAAATTGAGCGGTGTACTCCGTATTGGATTCTAAACTGTCATTGTTTAAAATATTTCCAATGAATATAGGATCGATGTTAATGTAGATAGAAGCCAGTTCATTTTGTAAAAAAGCAACATTATCATTGGGATGAATTATTTGCGCATGAAATTTAGTCAAAGGCGAGACTAACATATTAACCCAAATACAAGCAAATACTATTTTTTTTAAAATCTGCATAGCACCCTTTTAGATACAAAATGTTAAAAATACACTAACAGTCAAAGTTAATTAAATATGATTACAGATTGGATGCGATTTGTTACAAAACAATAGTAATTAAGTATTTGCATTTGGCATTTATTCCTAATTTTGATAGAGCTGAACTTATGATGCTTAGAACAATAAATATACTTTCTGCTATTTTTTTGTTTGCCAGTTTGGCGAATGCAAAAACTGAAATCATCTTTCATTATGAATCAGACAGTTTGAAAACTGATTCCATTTCAATTAATGAGGTTTGGCGATATTGTGGGGATCCTTTCTTAATGGATTTGGCATGTGTCGATAATGTACATGATAGTCTTTTATTAATACCAATAATAGTAGAGGCCAGAAAACATTACGGAGTTCGTGATATTACGGGTAAAGCTAATGAGGAAAAGGTCTTGGATTTTTTTCGATCAATGGGCAATTACCATGTGAAAAACGACGAAGTTTCTTGGTGCAGTGTTTTCATTGGTGCCTGTGCCAAAAATGTAGGTTTGCCATATACAAAATTAGCTACTGCTCGCTCTTGGTTAGATGTTGGATTACCAGTAAATGAACCTTCACCAGGTGATATCGTTGTTTTTTGGAGGGAAGACCCTAATTCATGGAAAGGGCACGTTTCTATTTATTTGGGTAAAAATGATGAAACCAATGAGGTCTATGCCTTAGGTGGAAATCAAAACGATGAAGTCTGTATTTTAACTTATAAATTAGACACTGTTCTAGGTTACCGCAGATTGATGGCAAAATTATGATGAAAAATGGAATTTTAATTTTATTTGTTTTCGGATTTCAATCGATATTCTGCGCTCAGTTTTACAATAGAACGGGCAAAAATATGGGTTTATATTTTTCCGCAGCACCAATAAATGCGATTCACCTCAAAGGGAATAATTTAAGTATTAACAGTTATCAATTTTCAACTGGTTTTGTTAAAATGATTTATTCTGGAATTTATCCTAAAATTGGATATGGATACACCATATTAAAAGACAATAGCAATTTGGTGTTTTCTAATAATGGTATCCACTCAGTGAACATAGGCGTTTTATGTGATATAAATCTTTTAGACTTCGGTCTGAGAAAAATAGGAAGTACCTGCCATGCAATTAAATGCGGTTTGATTTTAACACCTGAGTACCGACATGCATTTAACAGTGGAGGGATTAAAAATTATTCAATTGGGGAGTTTTCCGGCGAAATTGGTCTTTCCTTTTGTCATGTTTCTTCAAGCCCCAGTAAGAAAAACAGAAGTAAAACAAGACATTATGATTTCTATTACAGAAATGGATTTACCCCTTTTTATAAAACCAACGGTTTTGCCGGAACCGATAAATACATGTCAAAAGAAATCGGATTCAGAATCCGATTCATGTTTCACAAAGTGTATGATTTCCTTAAGTAAACGCGCACTGATTATTATTTCTCAGCAATCATGAAAGCTCTTAAAGGAGAGTTTTCAGGAATTAACTGGCTTATCAAGTCGTAAGAAATAGTCATCTGTGGCATCGCCATGGCATACGATCCTATTTCAAATGCGCCATAACTAAAAACAATCCCTTTTTTAGTAAAAGCGTAGTTTTCAGCCAGCGGAAAATTTTCTTTTCCAGGTTTAAACTCCCAACCCTCTTTACCGTTTTCTATTAAAAATCGTTTTTCTCCAATTTTTTTAAGTTCTTTTTCATAACCAGGATTTAAAACATCAGCCAATTTGAAAACCTTTCCATTTTCTAGATTAAAGTTTACACATTGATATGTACTGATGCCATGAGCAGCACCATAAGCCATTCCATCGTATCGAATTCCAATAGATAAAATTTTATTGGTCTGGTCAATGATTGAACATACCCATTCCTCGAGTGAAGCTTCGTAAATGTCAGCTGTAGATTTTATTTTATTCACAAAAGCTTGCATTCCAGAACTTCCAGCTTTTTGGTCTGTTATCAGTCTATACAATTCTTTGTTTATGGCTTCCCCTGTTTTTATATCGGTTGTTTTAGCAACCAAAAGCTTCACTTTTCTTTCTGCACAATATTCCCCAGTTTCTGTCATTTGAAACTCTTCTGGATCTTCCGTAAAACATTTTTCAGCTTTAAAGTTGGAAAAACTTGTTTCTAAACCGCTATCAAATTCAGGAATCACAGCAACCGTGTCTGATGGTATACTATCAGTTAGTACTTTTTCCGTGTTTTGCGAAACTGTCTCTTGATTTTCTTTTGCTTGTTCAGAACATGAACATAAAATAGCTCCTGCAGCTAAAATTGTAAATAGTTTATTCATAGGTTATTATTTTAACAAATGTCAAAAAAAAAACCGATAGGAATCGGCTTTTTTTGAATTATGGGATTAGAATTATTATGCGGCTTGTTTACAGATATCAATCAATCTCTCTTTTGCGCGCTTGAAGTATACATTGATTTGAGCTTCTGGGATGTTTAATAATTGCGCCATTTCTCTACCACTCAAATTGAACATAAACTTATACGTAATCAACATGCGATCTCTTTTACTCAAAAATTGCATCGCATTTCTGATTTTTTTAATTTCCGTTCTTTCGATTTTTTTGTCTTCTTTTTCGTTGTTCACGATATTGGGATGGATCGGAACAATATTCATTTTATCAAGTTTACGGATTGCATCGAAACAAAGGTTTTGAGTAAGACGATACAACCAAGATTTAAAGTTACCTTTTGATGGGTCATAATAATCAACCTTTTCAATGGCTTTTAAAATGGCATCTTGTGCTAAATCTTCAGCTAAGTGTTGGTAACGGCTAGGTAATGAACGCTTAGCAATAGCTTTGAAATAAGTCATCTGCTCAGAGATGAGGTGAACATTTGTTTTCATAATTGGGGATGTTAACAGTTTCTGTAAACAAATATAAATAAATATTTTAAAGTTGTGCATGCATATTAAAAAAAATATGTCTACATAGTAAATTAATA
Organism: Flavobacteriales bacterium; assembly: GCA_947475275.1. Lineage (GTDB taxonomy): Bacteria > Bacteroidota > Bacteroidia > Flavobacteriales_D > Crocinitomicaceae > M0103. The sequence continues at coordinate 7,648 of CANJNE010000063.1, forward strand.
TTTTTTTCTGAGCTTAAATTTTAATAAATATTTGAAAATCAATCTTTTAAATTTTTAATCATTTATTTAAAAATTTGAGTAATTTTTTTTTCTTAAATAATTTTACCACTTTGATTAAGTAATTTCCATATAAACTAAGTTGTAAGTAGCATTTTAGAATCTAAAGTAAATCATTGGCAAGGTTAGCAAGTTCTGATCTTTCGCCCTTTTCAAGTTTTACATGTGAAAATAGTTTCTGTCCTTTCAATCGGTCAATCAAGTATGCAAGGCCATTAGAATTTTCATCGAGATATGGAGTATCAATTTGATGAACGTCTCCTGTGAATACTATTTTTGTATTTTCTCCAGCTCTCGTAATAATTGTTTTTACTTCGTGCGGTGTCAAATTCTGTGCTTCGTCAATAATGAACATTATATTAGATAAACTTCTGCCCCTTATGAACGCAAGTGGGGTAATTATAATTTTACTTGTTTCTTGCATTTCGATAATTGCCCTATGTTTTTTTTCATTTTCTCCAAATTGAGATTTTATAAACTTCAAGTTGTCCCATAATGGTTCCATATATGGTCCAATTTTGTCGTTAGCATCCCCTGGAAGAAACCCTATATCCTTGTTTGAGAGTGGCACTATTGGTCTTGCCAAAATAATTTGATTAAATTGTTTATGTTGTTCAAGTGCAGATGCAAGAGCTAATAATGTTTTTCCAGTTCCTGCCACACCTTGCAGTGCAACTAGTTTGATGTCTGGATTCATTAATGCATGAAGCGCAAATGCTTGTTCAGCATTCTTCGGTTTTATACCGTAGGTAAATTCTTTTTCTAACCTTTCAATTTGTTCATTAAAATGATTGTAAAAACCTAATGAAGATGATTTTCCATTTTTGAGAATATAGTAACCATTAATCTTCTTTTTAATTCCCAGAAGTCCTTGCTCTTCGATATGACCTTTTGTAAAAATTTCACGAATAATATCTGAATCAATCCCATCAATGACATAAGAACTTGATTCTTGATCGTGAATTATAACTTTCCCGGTTTCATAATCTTCAGCATTTACACCAAGTGCCTTCGCTTTAATTCTTAGGTTGATATCTTTAGTGACCAAGACAACGGATTTCTTTGGTTCTTGGTTTATTAGGTGAAGTGCTGAATTGATGATTTTATGATCATTTTTACCATAGGAATAGATTTGTTCGGCATTTAAGTTTTTTGGATCACTTTCCATAATCACTTTTAGTTTTCCTAAACCTTTTCCTATAGAAATCCATTCTTGTAACGAACCGTTTCCAGAAAGTCGATCAATTAATCGTATAACCTCCCTTGCACTAAAATTCTTTGTGTCATTTCCTATCTTAAACTTATCCAATTCTTCCAGAACAGTTATTGGAATACCCACATAATTGTCCTCGAAATTGGTTATTGCATCATGATCGTGTAAGAGTACAGATGTGTCTAAAACATAAATTTTTTCCTTTTTCTTCATTCAATTAGTTTTATTGAAGATATGGAGATTTTAATGTATCCGAGTTCTATGGAATTTAATGTTTATGAACCCCTCTATGTTGACGTTAACATAGAAAAAAACAACACTGCAGGAATACAACAGTTTTTATCTATTTAATTATCGAAGAAATAAATTTTTAAATGTAAAAACATATAAGCTTAATAGTAAATTAACAGCAACAGGGTAACTATTGGAAAATCAAAATTTACCTATGCCACATCAAAGTTTGAATCTTGTCAATCCCATAGCAGGTTCATGGGAATTAACAATAATCTAGAGCATGTTAAAAGTTTAAGTCAGGTCGGCGCAAATGCTGAAATTATTCAATTGAATTATACCGATGGAAGAACTGATGAGGAAATTGCAATAGACGTGCTTGAAATTTTTATTGATTCTCAAGTGCATAAAAAAATTATTGAAGGATATTACAGTCAAATTTCAGTTGGTATTTTTATTACAGCGGATGAGGATTTATGGTTAACGATAAGATTTATTTAGATTTGAATTACTATTCATTTTAGAGGATAGCTTACCTCAATATTGATAAAATAGTTTTGAATAAATAGCGTTAATGCATAAAATTTTCAGTTTTACATGACCCAAAAAATCAAAATACTTATAATATTTCCGCTTCTTAGTTTTAAAATTTTCGCTCAAACTCCTGGTTTAGGAGTAACAGATATTGATGGCAACCAATATGCAACGGTCATTATTGGAACTCAGGAATGGATGGCTGAAAACCTAAAAGTTTCTAAATACTCAAATGGGGATCTTATACCTAACGTTACAGATGATACACAGTGGTCTAGTTTAACCACTAATGCATGGTCTTATTTCAGTAATAATAACCAATATGAAAACCCTTATGGGAAATTGTACAATTGGTATACGGCTGCTGATCAAAGAAATGTTTGTCCTACAGAATGGCATGTACCTACATATGATGAATGGAGTACTTTGATCAATTATTTAGACCCAAATGCCAATGGTGGAAGTGTTGTTCCTAATACAGCTGGAGGAAAAATGAAAAGCACCGGTTTACAATTTTGGAATAGTCCAAACATAGGTGCTACCAATGAAAGTGGTTTTTCAGGCTTACCTGGTGGTTCCCGCAACTTTTTTGGTGATGGTATTTGCTATTATATTAATTTTTACGGCCTCTGGTGGTCTTCTACTGATGTTACAGGCATTATAGCTTGGAGTCTCCGCCTAAATTACAGCGATGGTAGTGCTGAAAAAATCACCAACTTCGATAAATCATGTGGTTTATCCATTCGCTGCGTTAAAGATGCAGTTACTGGTATCGAAACAATTCAGTTACCCAATAAGACATTGCTCAAAATCACAGATCTCCTTGGAAGAGATACGGAATTTGTGCCCAATACGGTACAGATTTATTATTATTCTGATGGTTCAGTAGCGCAGGAGTTTAGTATAGAATAATTTATTATGTTCAACTCAATAAAAACAAATAAGAGATTAAAGAACTCGGTTACCCGACGTGCAATGGATAAAAACATTGCTTCACTTTGTTCAGCTGCTGCTTTTTCCGTTTACAACTCACTTGAGCAAGCTCAGATTCGCGTAAACGAAAAAGCACCATCCTTGCGGACAGTGCTTTTATCAGAGTGGGAACGTCCATCTTCGTTTGAACGAAGTGAAAACAGATGAGGGATTAAAGATCCCTTTTACCCGAAGTGCAGTGGATAAAAGCATTGCTTCACTTTGTTCAGCTGTTGCTTTTTACGTTTACAACTCACTTGAGCAAGCTCTGATTCGCGTAAACGAAAAAAGCACCATCCTTGCGGACAGTGCTTTTATCAGAGTGGGAGATGAGGGATTCGAACCCCCGACCCCCTGCTTGTAAGGCAGGTGCTCTAAACCAGCTGAGCTAATCTCCCGTATGTCAATCTCTCTTTCGAAATTCGAGGTTGCAAATATACATCTGTTTTTTGTTTAAGCAATATTATTTGGAAAAAAAATCAAAAAAATCGCTTAAAAGGAAAAAGCTTCCAAATATGAGTATCGTATCATCGGAATTACAAATTGATTTGTGATATGCTAATGCCAATTCAATATTTTCGAAAATTATTGGTTTAATGTCTTGCTGTTCAGCAATTTGTTCAGCTAATTTTTTGCTCCAACCTCTAGGATTTGAAAACATACTAAAGCTTAAACCGGCATCTTTCGGAAATAACTTTATGATTGAAGCGTGATCCTTGTCAGCACTCGCACCAAAAATAAGATGCAATTTTCCTTTATTGATTTTTGATATTGTACTTAAAGTCTCTTTAACACCAGATTCATTATGTGATACATCAACGATTACTTTTGGGTTTTCTTGAATAACTTGCATTCTTCCAACAAATCCAGAATTACTGCTAATATTATCTAAACCAACTTGTATGCTTTCTGAATTTATTTCATAACCCAACTTTTGAAGCTCTTCTATAGCGGTTATAACAATATTAAAATTCTGCTTTTGATAGTCTGCTAAAAAAGGTAATTTATAAATGTAAGAAGTTTCATTACAAGTTAAAATAAGCCGACTTTTCATTTTCTCGGATTGACGCTCAAATACTGAAAGCGTTTCTTCTCTGGTTTCTCCTATAATTACAGGTGCATTTGCTTTAATTATTCCAGATTTCTCAAACGCTATCGCTTCCAATGTATCACCCAACAAATCAGTGTGGTCAAAAGAAATATTCGTGATGATTGAAAGCTCAGGTTTGATGATATTCGTTGCGTCTAATCTACCTCCTAAACCTGTTTCAATTATACAAATGTCACAATTTTCAGTACTAAAGTATTGTAATGCCATCGCAAATGTAATTTCAAAAAAGGATGGCTCAAGTTTGTTAAGTTTATTATTTTGCTGGACGATGTTACAAAAATCGACAACAAAATGCTCTGAAATCATTTCGCCATTGATACGAATACGCTCCCTAAAATCTGTTATGTGCGGTGAAGTAAATAAACCAGTTTTATAACCAGATTCTTTCAATATTGAAGCCAGCATCGAGCAAACTGAACCTTTGCCATTCGTTCCAGCAACATGAATAAACTTCAAGTCTTTTTCTGGACGGTTTAATTCACTTAGAAGTTTATCAATATTACCTAAATCTGGCTTATAAGCTAACTTTCCAAGTTTTTGGTAGGAAGGATATTGAGAGAAGAGCCAAGAAATCGCGTCTTTGTAATGATTTAAAGACATTGATTAATTATTCTTGTTTAATAGTAACCGTTAAATAAACCCTTGCAGGATTATCATAACTTACTTTGTTATACTTTACTTCAGATTTTACTATGCTTTTAACCTTATTAACAATTACCCCGTCTGTTACCGTTGTTTTAGGTTGGTTTAAATCAACTTTTGTAACATTGCCGTTTTTATCTATGGTTAAAATGAGCGAAATAGTATTCTTATTTGTCTTAACAGTTATACCAGTTAAATCAGGGTTATTTAGTCTTGTTCTTCCAGAACCATCTACTGTTTCTCCCGAACTTTTGCCTTTAGTTATACCTAAGTCACCAAAGTCAGAATCACCGCCAGAATCGTATTTAGAATCATAACCATTCCCAAAAAAATCATCATCACCACTTTTATTTGTCGCTGATGGATTGTCGGAATTAGGCGAGTTATGATGTGTTGATTTTCCAGAACTCACTGTTGTACGACCTTTATCAGACGTCAAAATCTGCTGAGTTTGTTCCAAATTTTTGGAAATTGGGTCATCAGTCCCTGAACCACCTTTGCGACTTCCACCAGATTCTGTTTCAATAACGTATTCTTTTAACTCAATTTCTTGTAGCGTTGTTTCAGTTTTTATGGGTTCAATACCTGATGGAGCTGGATCTGCCATTTCAATAGTAGAAAATATTAAGTAAAGAAACAATAACAAGAGGGTTACTGCTGACGCAATGACTGCATTTCTTCGGTCAAGCGGATTTACTATTGGAATTGCTCTCATTTTATTAAAATTTAGGTATTATTTTTCATAGGCTAAAACAGGATCCCAATCGTTTGATTGAGCAAGGACTAGTAGATGCAAAATAGCTTCATAATCTGCATTACGATGCCCAGCAATTCTCATTTTTTGCTTTTTAGATTTTACAACCGTTGTGGATACTATATTTTTAATATTTTCAATTTGAATTTTTAACTCAGTATTTTTCAATTTTCCATCGGTAAGTATTACTGGATCCCAACCGTTTGATTGAGCAAATTCAAATACACGAAATACAGCCTCATAATCAGCATGCTCATCTCCATCAATTCCTAGACTTGGTTTTCCTGAATTTATAACTGCTGCTTCAACCAGATCTTTGATTTGATCAAATTCCATAGGCTTTTCAATTTTATCACCTTGGGAAAGTATGTACTGGTTATTTTCTGTAATGGTAACTATCGCTTCTTTTCTTTCTTCTTCTGATGTATTGGATTCAGCAGTTTTTGGGAAATCAATAGGTGTTTGGTTATTGGACATCAAACTCATTATAATGAAGAATATCAAAAGTAGGAAAATGAGATCTGTCATTGAAGCCATTCCCCATTCAGCTTTTACTTTATTTCTTGAACTAAAATTCATTTTTTTCTTTAATGACTGTTTTTAATTAGGCCAAATTTTTAAATCAATGTGTTATTTGAGAATTTCATCTCCTCCACTGTAAACCTTATATTCATTGTTTGCCGTAACAACTACTGTCGCCTCAACTGGATCCTGGCTAGGAGGAATGTTTTCTGCTGCTTTTGGTAAATCAATTGGCGTCTGATTGTTCGACATCAAACTCATGATGATAAAGAATATCAATAGTAAGAAAATGAGGTCTGTCATTGATGCCATTCCCCATTCTGCTTTTACTTTATTTCTTGAACTAAAATCCATAATTTTTATTTTTCAGGTTTGTGCAAGAAATCAGTGAATTCCAAAGCAGTATTTTCCATTTGATATA
>CANJNE010000064.1 GCA_947475275.1 Flavobacteriales bacterium
ATTTAAAGAAAATGATAGCACAGTAACTAGTAACGTTTACCGCTTGCAATCACCTATAATGAAGGACAGTATTATTGATGATTTTTTCGATATACAACGTTTCGCTTTAAAACCTGGTTCATATACCTTGATTGTGCAACTTACAGATATCAATTCTGATCAACCGGCTATTCAAAGTATTGTGCCAATATCCATTGATGATTTATCCAAAGGAATAACCATTTCCGACATAGAATCATTGGAATACGCTCAATTAAGTGATGACAACAACACTTTTGTTAAAAGTGGTTACCATATGATCCCTAGACTTTCTACCTTTTATTCGGAACAACTTACATCTCTACCAGTTTATTTAGAATTTTACAATAGTTCCGAATTGGTTGATAGTATTTGTGCAGTTAAGGAATACATTGTAGACACAGAAACTGGGGAGGAAATGCTATTATTTACGGACTATTTCAAACAAAAGACTTCAGATATTATTCCGTTGCTCAGAAATATAGACATAACAGAATTGCCTTCAGGAAAATATGCACTCAATTATACACTGTTAACTTCCAATCTTTCAGAAATGGCCACGCAATCATTATTTTTCGAGCGTTCCAATGAAATAAAATTAAATTTTGACTTATCCGATATGGTTTTGGACCCATCATTTCAATCCTCAATAAGTGAAGACAGTGTTTCTTATTATCTTGAGAGTTTAATTCCAATATCTAAACCGGCTGAAGTAAAAAATATTATATCGGTGCTTAAAAGTGATGATGAGGAAGGTAAACGAAGACATCTCCAAGCTTTCTGGGCTATAACTGCACCTGATAATTCTTATGAATCTTGGATTAAGTATAAAGCACAGGTTAATCTCGTTCAACAATTATACAGCAACAATTTCCAAGAAGGATTTGAAACTGATAGGGGCCGTGTTTATCTGCAATATGGATCTCCAACGAATATAACACAACGGGAAATCTCCTCTTCAGAATATCCATATGAAATTTGGATGTATAACAAAATCGGTCAATTCAGTAATCGAAGATTTATTTTTTACAATCCTGATTTAGTAAATAACGCTTACCGTCTTCTTCATTCCGATATGTTGGGCGAATTAAAAAATCCATCTTGGCCACAAATCTTATCAAGTCGAAATACCAATAAAGGAAATGTCGATAACCCAAATCAAAATGTGGATGACCATTGGGGTGGTAATAGTGATGATTTGTTTCGTCAGTATTAATGCTTAATATTGTGCTTTTTTAAGGCAATTTTGGAAGATTTAGCGGTAGTTATATTGAATTGGAATGGTAAGGCATTTTTGGAAAAGTTTCTTCCAGGAGTAATTGAACATTCCAAAGGTTCAACAATTTACCTTGCAGATAATCATTCTACAGATAATTCCGTTGCATTTGTTTCTGAGCATTTCCCACAAGTTAAATTGATTCAAAATCCCGAAAATGGAGGCTTTGCGAAAGGCTATAACGACGCACTGAAACAAGTTGATGCCAAATTTTATCTCCTTTTAAATAGTGACATTGAGGTTACTTCCAACTGGTTAATCCCCCTTTTAGATGCAATGAACGATCCACAAGTAGCGGGCTGTCAACCTAAAATTTTATCGTTTTCTGAAAAAAATCAATTTGAACATGCAGGAGCCGCCGGAGGTTTTTTAGATCGCAACTATTATCCATTTTGCAGAGGTAGAATAATGGATAAATTTGAGGAAGACAATGGCCAATACGACTACAATATTGAGATTTTTTGGGCCACAGGAGCAGCTTTATTAATTAGGGCCGAATGTTTTCATCAAGCGGGAGGATTTGACGAAACGTTTTTTGCACACATGGAGGAAATTGATTTATGCTGGCGATTGAAACGCAATGGATATAAATTCTTGGCTGTACCCCAATCTCTTGTTTATCATGTAGGTGGAGGCACACTACCCTATCTTTCTCCAAAAAAATCATTTCTTAACTTTAGAAACAGTCTGTTCATGTTAATAAAAAATCATGAAGGAATGCTATTGCCAAAGTTGCTGAATAGGCTAATGCTTGATGGAGTTGCGGGTATTCGATTTTTATTTAGGGGTGAATTCAAGCACCTGTTAAGTATAATAAAAGCCCATTGGACGACTTTTTCTCAATTAAATAGACTTTTAAAACTGAGGAAATCTTTAAAAGAAAAATCCAAAAAATCAAATCTTACCGGTCTATACAGAGGTAATATTCTTTGGGCGCGTTATATCAAAAAAATTACGAAATTCAGCAACTTAAATCAACGACTTTTTGTTTCAAAATAGTTGAGTGCCAAAAGATAACCTTTAAGGCCAAAACCCATTATACTTCCTACAACTACAGGTGAAATAAGAGAAGTATGCCTAAAGGATTCTCTATTAGTCAAGTTTGAAATATGAACTTCAACTACAGGTACTGAAATAGCTGAAACACAATCTCTTATTGATACGCTTGTATGTGTATATCCGCCTGCATTTAAAACAATCCCATCATGGTTTGATTCCTGCAGTGCGTTGATGAGTTCACCTTCAACATTGGACTGAAAATATTCAATTTCCCCTTGGAAATGCGATTTTAAGTCATTCAAATAATCTTCGAACGATACATTACCATATATTTGCGGCTCACGCTGACCAAGTAAATTTAAATTCGGTCCGTTGACAATTAAAATTTTCATATTCATGTCCAATTGGGAACGCTATATTAAGGATTTTGTTTCGTTCTTGAAAATCGAAAAAGGTCTTGCTGAAAATTCGATTTTTGCTTATCAAAATGATGTAAATAAATTAAAGGATTTTGCAACTGCAAATAATATTGATCCCACAAGTGCGACTTATGAAGATTTAAAACAATTTATTGCACAACTTTATGACTTGGGTTTGAGCGCACGTTCGCAAGCGCGAATTATAAGTGGTATAAAACAATTTTTCATTTTTCTTTTGGTGGAAGATGCCATCCAAGATGACCCTTCAGAATTATTAGAACTTCCAAAACTGGGGCGAAAATTGCCTGAAGTTTTATCAATTGAAGAAATTGATAGTTTAATTAGCGCAATAGATCTCAGTAAAGATGAAGGACATCGCAATAAAGCAATTTTAGAAACTTTATACAGTTGCGGACTAAGGGTAAGCGAATTGATCAACTTGAAATTTTCTGATTTATTTTTTGAAGAGGGATTTTTAAAAGTCCTTGGTAAAGGAAATAAAGAAAGATTGGTTCCGGTGAGTCCTTCAGTAGAAAAGGAAATAGAAATTTATACCAAAAACATTAGGAATCATATGAAAATTCAACCTGGCAATGAAAACTTTGTCTTTTTGAACAGAAGAGGTGCACATTTGACCAGGGTTATGATCTTCACAATTATTAAAAATTTAGCCGAAACCGCTGGAATTAAAAAAAATATTTCGCCGCATACATTCAGGCATTCTTTTGCGACTCATTTACTTGAAGGCGGCGCAAATTTGAGGGCTATTCAAGAAATGTTAGGACATGAATCCATAACTACAACTGAAATCTATACCCATTTGGACCAAAGATTTCTACGCGATGCAATAATTACCTTTCATCCAAGAAACATTAGCTGAATCAGATCACAGTTCCGTATAGGTCATAATGATCCGCCTTATCGATATTTACCATAGAAAAGTCTCCCAAACGCACATATTCTGAGGCCTTTTTAATTAAAACCTCATTATCAACTTCGGGAGAATCGAACTCAGTTCTTCCAATAAAAAAATCCCCTTCCACCCTATCAAAAAGAACTTTAAGTTTTTTACCGATTTTCAATTGATTCAGATCATAACTTATTCCAGATTGCAATTCCATAATTAAATCTGCTCGTTCCTTTTTCAAATCATCGGGAACATCATCTATCAATGAAAACGCATGGGTGTTCTCTTCATGTGAGTATGTGAAAATTCCCAATCGATCAAAGCGACTTCTTTCAACCCAATCGTACATTTCTTGAAAATCTGCTTCAGTTTCACCAGGATAACCAGCAATTAAGGTCGTTCTTAAAGCTATTCCCGGAACTTTTTCACGAATTGCAGCAACCAATTCTTCGGTTTTTTCTCGTGTAATACCCCTTCGCATGGATTGCAAGATTTTTGTCGAACCATGTTGCAATGGCATATCTAAATAATTACAAATTTTTTCAGATTGGCGCATTGTATCCAAAACATCCATTGGAAAACCTGAAGGAAAAGCGTAATGAAGACGTATCCACTCAATTCCTTCAACTTGTTCTAATTTTTCCAATAATTCAGATAATGCACGTTTCCGGTAAAGATCTAATCCGTAGTATGTCAAATCTTGGGCAATTAAAATCAATTCTTTTACACCTTGTGCGGCAAGTTGCTTTGCTTGAAATACCAAATCTTCGATAGGAGTTGATTGGTGCTTCCCTCGCATTAATGGAATCGCACAAAAAGAACATGGACGATCACAGCCTTCAGCAATTTTAAAATAAGCATAATGATTTGGTGTTGTCAGTATACGTTCCCCTACCAATTCATGTTTGTAATCTGCTTTAAGGGTTTTTAAAAGTCTTGGCAATTCTCTCGTCCCGAAATAAGCATCGACTTCTGGGATTTCTTTTTCCAATTCAGGGCGGTATCTTTCAGACAAACACCCAGTAACATAAACCTTTGAAACCAAGCCCTCATTTTTGGCGTCGGCATAGCGCAGAATCGTGTCTATTGATTCTTGTTTAGCATTATCAATAAAACCACAGGTGTTAATGATAACAATCTCTGAATCATCTGTTTTAGCTTCATGTTCGACGTCAAAACGATTGGCTTTAAGTTGAGCCATCATGACTTCTGAATCAAATAAATTCTTCGAACACCCCAAAGTGACCACATTTACTTTGTTTTTTTTCCAAGTTTTGGTTTTCATGATACAAATTTAAAGATTCAAATCCAAGTGCAGGTAATTATTAAGAATTATACATACGTTCATTTTGGTAAAACATTAAATTTGTTTAAAACAAGCAAAATGAAAAAACTACTTATCCTTACTATACTAACCTTAGCTTTCTCGAGCTGCAAAAATACTGAATCAGTAACCGGTAGTGATGAAAGTAATCAAAACACAGCATATTTAAGTGATGTGATTGAGAATGATGATTTTGATGATCCTTGCAATATTTTAGAGGTCTCAATTAGCAAAAATACGATGCGTTTAATAGTTAATTACAGCGGAGGATGCAGTTCACATGAATTTCAGTTGGCTGGATCTTCAAGTGTAATGAAGTCCTTTCCCCCTAAGCGTAACGTGAGCTTGTTACATAATGGCAATAATGATTTATGCAAAATGCTCGTCACAGATACCGTTACATTTAATATAGAAAGCCTCTCAAATGACAAAAATCCTGGCAGCGAAATCATACTGAACCTTAAAGGTTGGGAAACCCCAATTTCTTATACTTATGTAAAACCTTAATTTTGAATTTATGAATATTGGTGTTTTACTTTCGGGTTGCGGTGTTTATGATGGCGCTGAAATACAAGAAACTGTATTAACCCTTTTAGCCATTGAGGAAATTGGTGCAAATGCAGTTTGTATTTCAATAGATGAAAATCAACATCATGTGATTAATCATTTAACTGGCGAAGAAATGCCAGAAACTAGAAATATGATGGTTGAAGCTGGAAGAATTTCAAGAGGTTCAATAAGAGAAATCAGTAGTATTCAACCTTCTGAAATTGATGGCTTGGTTATTCCTGGCGGATTCGGAAGTGCGAAAAACTTTTCTAATTGGGCATTCGAAGGTCCTAATGGAACCATACACCCTAAAGTTAAATTGCTTCTTGTGAATTTAATAAACATCGGAAAACCTATCGCAGCATTGTGCGTGAGCCCTATTTTGGTTGCTAAAGCACTTCAAGATTCAGGCATACATCCAAAATTGACTTTAGGTACAGATTGTGAAAAATCACCTTATGACATTAAAGACTTTAGCAAAGGAATTGAAAGCGTTGGGGCTTTATCTGAACTGAAAACAGTTCGAGAAATTCTAATTGACAAGGAAAATAAAATCATAACAGCTCCTTGCTACATGATGGATGCGAATATTAAAGAAATTCGTAAAAATATTCAAGATGCTATTGAAGCGTTAAATTCGCTTGTATTATCAAACTAAGTGTCATTTTTACACTCAATCACTTATCAACAAACGCTAACAATTTGTGAGTAAAATTCAATGAATATTATCTGAATTTCTACTGTTAAAATCTAATTTTGCCAGAATAATAAGGTTAAATAAAATTAAAGCGAATGGTAATTTTCGGTAAACAAGGAAAAAATGCTGATTTGAAAGCATCCATTGGGTTAGACAACTTGGGAGACCAATATTGGAATTTATCCCCTGCAGAATTATGCGAAGAAACCTTATTGAATGGACAAGGCGTATTAACTGAAACAGGAGCTTTAGCAATTGAAACTGGAGAATTTACAGGAAGATCTCCGAAAGACCGATTTGTTGTTTTTGATGATAAAACGGCGGAAAGTGTATGGTGGGGTGATGTCAATATAAAATTTGATACAGATAAATTTGATGCGCTTTACAATAGAATGAAAGCATATCTTTTCGGAAGAGATGTATACGTGAGAGATGCTTATGCTTGTGCAGATCCACAATTTGCTATAAACATTCGTGTAATTGCCGAATTTCCATGGTCCAATATGTTTGCTTACAACATGTTCTTGAGACCTAATGAAAAAGAAATCGAAAATTTCCTGCCTGAATGGAACATTGTATGTGCACCTGGATTCAAAGCTGATCCTGACATTGATGGTACACGACAACATAATTTTGCGATAATCAACTTTACAAAAAAGATGATTTTAATTGGCGGAACAGGATATACTGGAGAAATTAAGAAAGGTATTTTCTCTGTCCTCAATTATCTTTTACCCCATGAAAGAAACGTTTTATCCATGCATTGTTCAGCGAATATTGGAAATGAAACAAATGATACTGCCATTTTCTTTGGATTATCTGGAACAGGTAAAACAACATTATCTTCTGATGAAAATAGAAGATTGATTGGTGACGATGAGCATGGATGGTCAGAGAATTCTGTTTTCAACTTTGAGGGTGGATGTTATGCGAAAACAATTGACTTAACAAGAGAAAAAGAACCTCAAATTTTTGATGCAATTAAGTTTGGAGCAATATTAGAAAACATTGGCTTTCACGAAGGAACATCAAATCCAGATTATACGGATAGTTCTATCACTGAAAACACGCGTGTTTCCTACCCTATTCATTTTATAGATAATATTGCGAGTCCTTCAATTGGAAGTTCTCCAAAAAATATATTCTTTTTAACTGCAGACGCCTTTGGAGTCCTTCCTCCGATTTCTAAGTTAACAAAGGAGCAAGCTATGTATCATTTTATGTCAGGATATACGGCTAAAGTTGCTGGGACTGAAGTAGGAATTACAGAACCTACCACAACGTTCTCAGCTTGTTTTGGAGCCGCTTTTTTACCCCTTCATCCCGCTAAATACGCGAAACTTTTGGGTGAAAAATTAAACGGTTCAGACACCAATGTATGGCTTGTCAACACAGGTTGGACAGGTGGATCGTATGGCGTAGGAAGTAGAATGAAATTATCACATACCCGTTCTATGATAACAGCTGCATTAACAGGGAAATTAGATGATATAAGTTATATTAACTTACCAATTTTCAATTTCTCTGTGCCTTCACAATGTGAAAATGTACCGACAGAAATTTTAAATCCACGAGACACTTGGTCTGACAAAAAATCCTACGATCAAACTGCTAAGAATCTGGCATCTAAGTTCATCAAAAACTTTGAAAAATTCGCAAAAGAAACAGACGTAGCAATTTTAAATGCAGGACCGGTTTTGGATTAAAAACATTGAATCTTTTTATTTATTTCGTTTTAGCCATCCTCGTTTGATGAAAACAAATAGTAGGGTAATACTAATCGAAAACATTATCCCAACAACTGTATAGTAACCGTAAGGATACTCTAGTTCTGGCATGTATTTAAAGTTCATCCCATAAACGCCAACAATAAAGGTAAGTGGAATAAATATGGCGCTGACAACTGTCAAAACTTTCATAATTTCATTCATGCGTTGACCTTGAACGGCATAATAAAGATTGGCCATGCCTTCTAAAATTTGTTTGTTTGCCTCAATTTCCTCTAAAACAGCCAAACAGTTTTCCTTCAAATCAGCAAAATAGTACCTGTTTTCTACTTGTAAAAATGGACTTTGCATTTTTTCCAATTGAAAGGTTACATCTTTAAGAGGAAGAACGATTTTTCTTAGCTCCACTAATTTTCTCTTTTCGAACTCAATCATTTTTAGATTTTCACTATTTGCTGAGCGTAAAACTTTTAATTCTAGCATTTGAATAGCATCAGTAATACCTTCAAGTACTTCAAAATAATTATCCACAATAGCCTCCAGCATTCTAAAGAGCAAAAAATCAGGTCCTTTTAATCGGATTTTACCACGTTTCTTTTCAATGCGATCTCGAACATCAGTAAAGTGATCTGAACTTTTAGTTTGAAAAGAAATCAAGTAATTATTCCCCAAAATAAAGCTAATCTGTTCCTGTGTCAATATTGCTTCTAAATCAGAAGAAGGTAAGGCTGAACGTATAGAAAAAAATATATAATTCTGGTATTCCTCTATTTTTGGCCGTCTTTTTTCCGTATAAATATCTTCTACTGAAAGCCTGTCAATAGCTAAATGGTCACAAAGATGTTCGATATGAATTCTTTCAGTCAAATCGTGGTAATTTAACCAGGACACATAATCCGGATCTATGGCATTTTGAAGAAATTCATGAGCGAAATATTCCGGTGATTCTTTTGAAATGAAATAAAATTCCTTGTCGTATTTATACAATTGGCATGGTTGCTTATTTTCCATAATTTTACTTCGATTGAAATTTACAATTTTTCACAAATGATTAATTAAAAAGCGGTATAATTTCAACATATTTTCGATATCTGACTTATACACTATTTCATCAGGTGTATGAACATGATCCTCTGGAGCACCAATAAAACACCAATCAATCGGAGCTGAAGATTTTTGTAACATTATTCCATCACTGCCACCAGATGATTCCACTTCCAATTGGAATTTAGCACCTGATTCCTTCGCTAAATCAATAATATTATTCAAATATGTCCTTCTTGGTAAACCACTATCTCGCATTGAAATTGCTACACCTCCTCCATGCAGCACCCCGTGTGTTACCCAAGTAATATCAGCAATTAACGCCTGATTTACTCCATAATTTTCCAACAAGTAGTTGGCACAAAATGAAACTGTGTTTCCTCCATGTTCCTCATAAGTACTGAATACAATTGCACCATTTTCTATAGAAGAAGCAAGCTGCAAAGCCATCCAAACACCCAAGCGGTTATCCAAATATGGACTTTGAACGAATTCATCTGTTTCCCGGAAATTGGGTTTAAAAGTTAGAATTGTGCCTCTATCTATCATTCTTTCCGCCACGTATTGCAACTTCTTTGTTCCATCCTCATCTTCTATAACAAGTAATTCTGCCTCAATTAAACCAATACTATCTTCACCGACAAGTTGCATACCCTCTATCGTTCTTGGCCCCCCAATTTTCATCAATTCATTTTCATAACCTACAGAAAATCCAATGGTATCCATATGTGCATATACCGCGGTATTAGGATGTCCGAAAACAAGAATTATTGCATCTTGAAATGGCTTTCCACTAATCACCTCGGGTAGAACTTTCCAAGATCCTGCGTTTTTATTGATATATTCTAAAATAAATGCGGCTATTGTACCTTCATCACTCGAAGCACCTGGAATACTAATTAATTCTTTAAGTAAATCAAAGTCTTTTGTCATTATAAATTATTTAAATGGTCGTTTTTTTAATTTCAATTCCTTGTTTTTCAATCAATTCCTCAAGAAAGGGTTTCGATTTGGATAGCGGCAAATAAATCCGAACCGAACAATTTGAATCTATTTGACTTTGATCAATATTGATTTTCATCCTTTTTAGGTAATTCATCAATTCAGCAAGTTTTTCATAGGGAAACTCAAGATGATAATAATTTCCGATTTCAACTTCAACAATTTCTGCATTTAACAATGCTTCTCTTGCGGCATTTTTATATGCTTGCACCAATCCCCCAACACCTAATTTTACACCACCATAATATCTGACAACGACAACCAAAACATTAGATAAATCGAAAGAATTAATTTGACCTAAAATAGGTATTCCTGCAGAATTTGAAGGTTCTCCATCATCATTTGCCCTTGTTTTTTTCGACAATGGATCTAAACTATAGGCATAACAAAAATGACTTGCTTGCGGATGTTCTTTTTTCAACATATGCAACAATTCGTTTACATCTGAAAGGGATGCGCATGATTTTGCAAAACCAATAAACTTAGATGATTTTTCCTTAAACACTGCAGTTCCTGTGGTTTTAATTGTTAGGTATGTATGTTTTAATTCGGACAAATCAGAAATAAATTATAATTTCAAATCAAATTGTTTTCAATGCGATATACATCATTTTTATATTTTACAATGTTAATCATATTTTCGTCATGCAAGAAAATGGACGAACAAGTACCACCTTGTGAAAACGGATATTTAGACATTGGTGAAGTGGGAATCGATTGTGGTGGTAGTTGTTTACCATGTAACAATAATGAACCATCTTATATGTCCTTTGATTGCAATGGTGTGCCACTTGTTATGCAAACAAAAGAACTAACCTATAATAATGGTATTTGGAGCTTGGCTGCAAATAATGACACCTTTTCAATTCAACTTAATTTGGGATCCAATGGGCAGGTCGATGTTTACAGCACCAATCCTCAGGGTTCAGTTGCAGTAAAAAACGGCATTTATTATTTAAATGCTACTAATGGAACCCATGCATTTTATTATCATGACACATTAAACAAAAAAATGGGTGGTTTTTTTCAGATTGATTTTTCAAGAGCTGGATTCGATGATACCTTAAGAATTCAAAACGGGCAATTCGAAAACCTATTTTACAACTAGAACAAAAAAAAGGAACTCAATTGAGTTCCCTTTAAATTTCGTTTTTTGTTTAAGCTTATTGTATTGTAAGTTTCTTTTCAAGATCCTCAAGATAAACCCTAAATTGTTTATCTGTTTCAGACAAATTCATAACCGTTCTGCATGCATGAAGCACGGTAGCATGATCTTTTCCTCCACAATGCGCGCCAATATTTGCTAATGACGATTTGGTCATTTTTTTGGAGAAATACATTGAAATCTGTCTGGCTTGAACCACTTCACGTTTTCTTGTTTTCGACTTTAACATTTCAATCGGCAAATCGAAGTAATCACAAACAACTTTTTGAATGTATTCAATTGACACTTCTCTGGCGGTGTTCTTAACAAATTTATCCACCATTTGCTTAGCCAATTCTAAGGTTATGGCTTTTTTGTTTAAAGAGGCTTGAGCTAACAATGTATTTAAGGCACCTTCTATTTCTCTGACATTGGTATTGATTGAATAGGCCAAATATTCTACAACATCAGCCGGTAACTCAATACCATTACCGTACATTTTCTTCTCTAAAATGGCAATCCTTGTTTCAAGATCTGGAGCAGCTAAATCCGCTGATAGGCCCCACTTAAAACGAGACAACAATCTTTGCTCCATTCCTTGCATTTCCACAGGTGGTTTATCAGAAGTTAAAATGATCTGTTTTCCATTTTGATGCAAGTGATTGAAAATATGGAAGAATACATCTTGTGTTTTTTCTTTACCCGAGAAAAATTGAACGTCATCAATAATTAAGACATCAATCATTTGATAAAAATGAATGAAATCGTTTGTGGTTTGATTTTTTATTGCATCGATAAACTGATGTGCAAACTTTTCTGATCCAACATACAAAACCGTTTTATTGGGAAATTGATTTTTGATAGCAATACCGATTGCATGAGACAAATGGGTTTTACCTAAACCAACACCTCCGTATATTAAAAGCGGATTAAATGCTGTCCCTCCAGGTTTGTTGGCCACTGCATATCCAGATGCACGAGCGAGCCTATTGCAATCACCTTCAACAAAATTTTCAAAAGAGTATGATGGATTCAAATTTGAATCTACGTTTACTTTTTTGAGCCCGGGTATAATAAATGGATTCTTTATCTGATTTTCATTCAAATTCAATGGCATTGTTACCGGTGAATTCTTCAGAGATTTTTTATTTAATGCTGGAAGCTTAACTGTGTATGGTGTAGAATTGGTTGAATTGTTTTCCATTACAATACTGTACTCTAAAGTTCCTTCCGGACCAATTTCCTTCTTAACAACTTTTCTTAGGAGTATAATGTAGTTTTCTTCCAACCACTCATAAAAGAAATGAGATGGAACTTGGATAGTAAGAACTTGTTCTTCCAATTTAACGGGAACGATAGGCTCAAACCACGTTTTAAAAGCTTGTAAAGAAATATTATCCTTTATTACTTTTAAACACGCACTCCAAACAATCTCATGTCTGTTATTCATTTTCGTAATGATTTAAGTTAAGGTTAATCAATTATTAACACTATAAAAACTAGGTTAAACCAATGTATTCTAGCACCATTTTTATAGGGGAACAAATATTCTGATAAAAAAGTGAAAAAAAAAGTCAAATAGGGGTTGATTTTTAAAAATATTTTACTTGTCTATTAACTTTTTCGTTGAAAAATCCTAAATCTCAGAATAATTAAATTGAAATTATTGAATCTCGATATTTTTGCTTACACATTAATCTGTATTTTCAAAAAACAACCTTTTAAAGTTAATTATTTAAGGTCGAATTCATTCTAATATTTTACATTTGTTTGGATGAATTTATTGTATACTCACAACACAAATTTAAGGGTTCGCTACAGTGAAACCGACCAAATGGGATACTGTTATTACGGAAACTATGCTTCATATTTTGAGGTTGGTCGTGTTGAGGCTATGCGTTCAATTGGGATGAGTTATAAAGCAATCGAAGATAGTGGTAAAATGTTACCGGTAATCTCTTACACTGTTGACTTTTTAAATCCTGCACATTATGATGACATGCTGACTATCAAGACAAGTATCACGAAGTTGGAAGGTGCCAAACTGTTTTTTAGCTACGAAATATACAATGATTCCGATATTAAGTTGTGTAAAGCTGAAACAACACTTGTTTTTATTAATTCTGGTTCAAAAAAACCAACCCAAGCTCCAAAAGAACTTATTGAAATATTAAAAAAATATGAAGTCGAGTAAACCATTTTTCTTTGAACCCTTGGCAGATGAAACAATAACCGACTTGACCAATATTCGAGAAGGTGAAGTGAAATTGGGGCAAAAAATTTCAACAGGAAAACCAACTGAAAAAACACGTTTTTTAATACTCGGGATAGAAGAAAGCGCGGGTCCGCAAGCTAATTATGGCTTAGCAGGATCTGAAAATGCTTTTTCGGCATTTTTAAGTCGATTTTTAAACATGCAATCCAATAGGTATTTATCAGGAGAACAAATTACCATTCTAGGAACCATAAAATCAAAAGCTTTTGACTTTTCAATAAACTCATACAGAGAAGCAATTAAAGAACTTGATCACTTAATTGAAGAAATCCTAAATGAATTCGTAAATAAAAACATTGTACCTATTATAATTGGCGGCGGGCACAACAATACGTTTCCTTTAATTAATGCTACTTCTAAGATTTACAATGAAGCCCTTTTTGTTGTGAATTGTGACCCTCATGCAGATTGCAGAAAATTAGAAGGAAGGCATAGCGGCAATGGATTTAGTTATGCCTTTGAAAAAGGTAGTTTAAATGAATATTGTCCGATTGGTCTTCATAAAGCTTACAACAGCGAATACATTTTTAATTTTCTCGAAGAAAAGAAATGTTTTTACACCTTTTTCGAGGACTACATCAAAAATCCAGATGGTTTTTATGATGATATAAATTTCATATCTGCAAAAGCTAAAAATAAAATTGTTGGATTGGACATTGATTTAGATAGTATTTCTATGATGCCTAGCTCCGCATTTACACCTTC
>CANJNE010000065.1 GCA_947475275.1 Flavobacteriales bacterium
ACCAACGTTACCAGTTTATTGAAGGAAGAATCAATCACAGTGCTGGTATTGTGCGCGGATTTGATGGAGAACTCAATCTTAATGAAGCTATAACGAAAGAGAATTTTCTGAAAACGAAAAATGGTAAACAGATCCAAATAACCCTTGGAGGTTCTTTTGTAAGTAAATTTCAAAAAGATGACAATTCAACACTTATTTTACCCCAAAATGTTGGAGTATATGGCGGGAGGGCGAAATTACGCTATGGAAAAGTTTACTTTGATGCTGAATACATGACCAAGGGTCAAGATCCGTCGCAGGATAATGGTTACAATTACAATACGGGTCATGCAGCAGTAGCTAACCTGGGTTATTCTCAAAAAGGTTTGGGGATTTTATTGTCTGCAAAGTCGGTTGATAATATGAGTTATAGGTCTGATAGAACCAAACAGTTGCAAAATGTGCTCATTAATTACTTACCATCATTAAACAAAACACATACTTACAATCTCGTATCTTCACTTTATCCTTATGCGACGCAACCGGTTGGTGAAATCGCTTATCAATTTGAAATGTTATATACCTTCAAGAAGAATTCAAAACTTGGCGGGAAATATGGAACATCGGTTAACTTCAATTATTCAAGTGCATATAGACCTATGCGCCATACTTCGGGAATAAATCCTTTAGATTCAACGGGAATTACCTACAGAACAAGCTTGTTCGATATGAGCGATAGTCTTTATTGGCAAGATTTTAATTTTAATATTTCTAAGAAGTTCAATAAAAACTTCAATGCCATTTTAAGTTACTACAATATCATTCTTAATAATGACGTTGCAAGTGTTACAAAAGAAGTTGGTTTAATCAAAACAAATGTTTTTGTTCTAGAATTAGGATATAAGATTAATGCTGAACAATCGTTGCGAGCAGAATTTCAAACATTATTTGTTAACCGTAGAGACAGTTTGGAAAATGATGTTAAATTGGTTGATTTTGGAAACAAGAATACCATAAATTATAGTGACGCAAGACCTGTAGATAAAGGAGATTGGGCTACCTTATTAGTTGAATATACCATTAATTCTTCTTGGTTTGTAGCGCTAATGGATCAATACAATTTTGGCAACCCAGATAAACATTATCGTGCTCATCATCCATATGCTACCGTTGGATATGTTCGTGAGGCAACACGTGTGACAGCGTCTTTTGGTAGACAAAGGGCGGGATTATTCTGCGTTGGTGGTGTTTGTCGTCCGGTTCCTGCTTCATACGGTCTTACACTATCTGTAACACATAGTTTTTAATTTTTGAATATGAAAAAGCTGATTTTCTTTTTTGCGATTATTTGCACCGCGCTTTTGATGTCTTGTGATAAAGTTGCAAATCCTTTTCCGCCTGCAATAAATACAGACTTAGACACAACCATTTATCCTGGAAATTGGAGTGATTATGTTTCAAATGAGTGGCCTGACTTTTCAAGTATTCCAAACGATGATCCTGATAGAAATGTCTTAATTGAAGATTTTACAGGTCATAACTGTAGTTTTTGCCCTGCAGCTGGAGAAGTTGCTCATGGTATTCATGTGGCAAATCCTTCAAGGGTTTTTATTGCTAGTATTCATTCGTCTAATACCGTAAGTGGTATGTCTTCGTTTCAAGACACAAATAGTGGCTTAGGTTATACTATTCCATTTTGGAACATACCGGGTTTAACGTTGGGTTCATTTTTTGGAAACAGTTTGCCAAATTCTGGTTTTTTTGGTAATCCAGGAGGAACGGTAAATCGCACGAATGACAACGGAGAATATTTTCCAGCATCTGGTTCATGGCAAACAAAATCTGATGCTGTTCTCAATTCTAGCTTAAAAATAGCTATCAAAGCTAAAGTGAATTATTTTGAAACACCAAAACACGGGTTCTTCTTACATACTGAAGTTGAAAAACTAGACAATCAAATCACAAATGACTTAGCAATGGTGGTTTATTTAATTGAAGATTCATTAGTTGGTCCCCAAAACGTTGAAAATGTTTTCACTCCAAATTATGTTCATAGAGATATCATGAGAGGCACCTTAGACGGAACAGCTTGGGGACGTGTTTTAACTCCAGAATTAATATCGAATGGTAAATATTATTTAGATTACAGTTATGTTCTTCCTAATCAGCTAAGTCCAGGGGGCAACACCAATATACACAATGCTGAAAATATGCATTTGTTAATTTATGTATATGACATGGAGACTTTAGAGATTTATCAAGTCATCAAGAAAAAGTTTATTCCATAGGCCATTTATTGATATTTTTTGGCATGATTTTTAACAATTGTTGTTAACTCAAAATTGGTGTTGTTATTAATTTTAAGATAATCAAAAAAGAAAAAATTATGCTTGAGTTAACAAAAAAAATTCTTACCAAAGTCAGCTTTGATGCATTTTTATTTCAAAAAGAGTTAAATAAGGCTTTGCGTTGGATTACAGATCCGGAGGAACTTAAAAAATTTAAATCTTGGTGCGTAAAGGAATTCGGAAAGGTTTATCCATCAATAATTAAAAGAACCTTTACTGCCCAATAAATTTATTCAAAAACGATTAGTGTTGCGCCCTTTTCAACAACCTGATTGGATTCAATAAGAATTTCTTTTACCTTTCCGAAACCATCTGCTTTTAAAACGTTTTCCATTTTCATTGCTTCGAGAGAAAGAATATCGTCACCTACTTGCAACTCTTGTCCTACATTGATTTTTATTTCAAGGATTCTTCCTGGCATTGGCGCTTGAATTTCTTTTAACTTTTTTAGTTTTGGTTTGTCAAGGCCTAAAGATGCTATCAAATCATCCAATTCACTTATTCTTTTTAAATTGAAAACGCGATGATTGATTTTAATTATTAATTCGTTTTGTTCTGAATTATCCGAACAAACCTCACCATTATATCGTTTACCTTGATGTATTATGACGAAAAAATTGTTGTCTTGCCATTCTATTTTAGCGCCACTCTTCACTAAAATTTCATTTCCATCAAATTTCCATTTCGAACTCATCAGATTTGTTTTCTAATTACAAAAATAAAATATTCAATGGCTCCGAGATAAAAAGTATTAAGAATTGAAAATAAATAGGCAGATTTGTATGACACTATTTTTATATATTTTATGATTCGTTTATTAATATTTGCCCCGTTTTTATTAATTGCCTTTTCTTGTGCCAAGAGAGAGTTGACAGAAAATATAGACCCTATTTCAGACGCAATGTATGACGCAGTGAACGGGTTAGACTTTAATAATGATAGCAGTGTCACTCCTGAAGTAACAAATACATATCGTGCATCTGAATCCGTTTTAACAGATTTGATTCACACTAAACTAGAGGTAAGTTTTGACTGGCAAAAATGTTATTTAAATGGCGTCGCAACATTAACTGCCAAGCCTCATTTTTATCCGTCGGATAGTTTAATCCTCGATGCTAAAGGAATGGATATTTTATCAGTAAGAATGAATGCAAAAGATTTAACATATAGTTATGACAGTTCTTTTTTAAAAATCAAATTGGACAAAAGATACAATCGTAATGAATCCTACAGTATTTCAATTCAATATACTTCCAAGCCAAATGAAAGAACGACTTCGGGGAGTCAGGCAATAACATCTGATAAAGGGCTCTATTTTATCAATCCAACTGGAGAAAACAAAGGAGTAATGCCTCAAATTTGGACACAAGGAGAAACTGAAGCCAGCTCAGTGTGGTTTCCTACTATTGACGCACCTAATATTAAAACTTCACAAGAAATCTATATTACTGTTGACTCAAAATATTCAACATTATCGAACGGTAAATTGGTTTCTTCTAAAGTTAATGCCAATGGCACGCGCACTGATTATTGGAAACAAGATTTACCACATGCGCCGTATTTATTCATGATGGGTATAGGTGAATTTAAAATTGTAGAGGATTTTTACACGCGCTTAGACGGAACAAAGATGGATGTTAATTATTATGTTGAACCGAAATGGGAACCTTATGCAAAGGCCATTTTTGGAGAAACGCCGGCAATGATTGGATATTTTTCTAAATTATTGAATTACGAATTTCCATGGGACAAGTACCACCAAATTGTAGTAAGAGACTATGTTTCAGGAGCTATGGAAAATACCGGCGCTGTGATTTTTGGTGATTACGTTTATAAAACTTCCCGTGAGCTTTTGGATAATAATGATCAATCCACTATCGCGCATGAATTGTTTCATCATTGGTTTGGAGACCTGGTAACTTGTGAGTCGTGGTCAAATCTTCCACTTAATGAATCCTTTGCCAATTATTCTCAGTATTTATGGGATGAATATCGATATGGAATTGATGAAGCTGATTATCAAGCTGGAAAGGAGGCTGATGGATATTATCAATCTTCGCAAATGCAAGGATATCATGATCTCATTTGGTTCGATTACACCGACAAAGAACAAATGTTTGATGGTCATTCTTATAACAAAGGGGGTAGAATTTTACATATGTTGCGTAATTATCTTGGTGATGATGCTTTTTTCACAGGAATGAGCCAATATTTGAAGGACAATCAATTTCAACCAGCCGAATTTCATCAATTGCGTTTAGCTTTTGAAAAGGTTTCAGGACAAGATTTGAATTGGTTTTTTAATCAATGGTTTTTAGATTCGGGTCATCCTCTACTAAAAGTAACACAAGAGTTTGATAGTATTAACCACATGGTGAAACTCAATGTAAAACAGAATCAAGATTTAGAGTTATCACCAATCTACAAACTACCTATTGAAGTAGCCATTCACGATAATAATGGAATTACGCTTCATGAAGTTGTCCTTGATCAGCAAGATGAAACTTTTGAGCTTCCTGTAAATGGAAATTTAAACTGTTTGGTTTTCGATAACCAACAAATGTTATTAGCAAAAATTTCTGAAGACAAGCCTATTGAACAATATCAATATCAATACTACAATTGTTCTAGATACAAGGCTAGAAAAGATGCATTATTATTTGGTGCTAAAGGAGGTTCAACGGCATCAGAAAAACTAATATTAGATGCTTTGAATGATCAATTTTGGGCAATTCGTATGACTGCCATTGAAAAATGTTCAAAGTTAACCGGTGAAAACAAGAATTTAGCGCTTAACAAAATGAAGTTGCTTTCTAAACAGGATCCGAATTCAGAAGTAAGAGAGGCTTCATTGACATACCTTGTTTACAATGCTGAAAGTGAGGAAGTGGAGCAAATTTTAGTGGACAGATTGGCAAATGATTCATCTTACACAGTTTTGTCCTCATGTTTAAGCAATTTACAAGAGATTAATCCGGAACTTGCTTTTTCAAAAGCGAAAACTTTAGAAAATGAAAATTCTTCTACAATGCTATCCGGTGTAGCTCAAATATATGGTTCACAAGGTAATGCTGAAGATTTCAAGTTTTTTCAGAGCATATTCCTACAAAATAAAGTAAGTGGTTTTGATGAAATAGGCGCAATGAATGCATTTACGTTTTTTGTTATACGAAATGCAGATAAAGTTTTATTGGATGCTAAAGATATATATGAGTATTTGAAAGCAAATGGATCGTTTTATACCAAATTATTTCTGCCTCAAAATGTAGATTATATATTAACAGCGCTGAATGACAAAATAGAGGAGTTAAGAGCTGAAAAACTGGAAATTGAAAAAGCAGGATCGTCAACTTCAATTGAACTTACAAAGTTGCAACTCGACTATTACCTTTTAATGCAAGATAAATACAGAGATTTGCTTGATTAAGATTTAATCATTTTTAAACATTTCAACGAATAATTTTGTCTTATATATAGAAATCAATTATATTTGATTAATATTTCGTCAATTAATGTTTAAATACTTATCGTTATGAGTTTATTGAAAGTTGGAGAAAAGGCTCCAAATTTTAAAGGTTTGTCACAAAATGGGGAAAGTATTTCTCTTGAAAATTTCAAAGGACAACGTATTGCAATTTATTTTTATCCAAAGGATAATACTCCTGGATGCACAACTCAGGCATGTAACTTGAGGGATAATGACTCTATGTTAAAGTCTTTGAACGTTCAAATAATAGGTGTCAGCGCAGATAATGTACAGTCGCACAAGAAGTTTGCAGAAAAATTAGAATTGCCCTTTCCATTGATTGCGGATACAGAGCAAGAAATTTTAAAATCTTATGGTGTGTGGGGTCCGAAAAAATTCATGGGTAAAGAATATGTTGGAATTCATCGGACTACCTATGTTTTAAATGAACAACACGATATTATTGGGGTAATAGATAAACCCAACACAAAGGATCATGCTACTGAAGTCGCAAATTTTTTCAAATGAGTTTTATAATCGTAAATTGTTTACGATCGTCAATAATAATTTTGCAATGTAAATTAAAATAAACAAGGTTTAACCTTAAAAACAGTTCGATATGTCAGTTAAAGAAGTAAATGCAGAAAAATTAAAAGCGCTCCAACTTACAATGGAGAAATTGGATAAAACTTATGGAAAGGGTGCGGTAATGAAACTTGGAGATTCCGCAGTTGAAAAAGTAGACGTTATTCCAACAGGATCAATTGCCTTGGATTTAGCGCTAGGTGTACAGGGTTATCCAAAAGGAAGGGTTGTTGAAATTTATGGTCCTGAATCATCTGGTAAGACAACATTAGCTATTCATGCTATTGCAGAAGTTCAAAAACAAGGCGGAATAGCAGCGTTTATTGATGCTGAGCATGCATTTGATCAGTTTTATGCTAAAAAACTAGGCGTTGATATTGATAACTTACTCATTTCGCAACCCGATAACGGTGAACAAGCGCTCGAAATTGCAGATAACTTAATTCGCTCAGGCGCGATTGATTTGATCGTAATAGACTCCGTTGCGGCTTTAACACCTAAAGCAGAGATTGAAGGTGAAATGGGAGATTCACAAATGGGTTTACAAGCAAGATTAATGTCAAAGGCTTTGCGTAAACTGACTGCATCAATTAATAAAGCAGGAACATGTTGCATTTTTATTAACCAACTAAGAGATAAAATTGGAGTCATGTTTGGAAATCCTGAAACAACAACAGGTGGTAATGCTTTGAAATTTTATGCATCAATTCGTATCGATATCAGAAAATCTTCACAGATAAAAGAAGGGGATGAAGCCATAGGAAATCGCGTGAAGGTTAAAGTTGTGAAAAACAAAGTAGCACCTCCATTTAAAAAAGCCGAATTTGACATTATGTACGGTGAAGGTATTTCTAAAGTTGGCGAGGTGATAGACCTTGGTGTTGAATTGAATATTTTAAAGAAAAGTGGATCATGGTTCTCGTACGGAGAAACAAGACTTGGACAAGGTCGTGATTCGGTGAAACAAATAATAGCAGACAATCCAGAATTAATGGAAGAACTTGAGTTTAAAATTAAAGAGGCTCTTGGATCATCAGAAAAGAGTATGAGCGTCCAAGACTAACTGCATATCGAGAAATGGCTGTCATATGACAGCCATTTTTTTATAAAAAGAAACCCTGTTAATTTCCACCTTTATTTAAAGTAAGAATTTTTAACATTGAATTAATTTTTTAATACGCGCTGTGTTCCTATTAACTGATTGTTTTCTAAAAGATTAATTAAATAAATTCCTTGGTTTAAACTCCTTAAATCCAATTGATCCGAACTCATTACACATTGAGATAACAAAAGTTTTCCATAAAGATCGAAAACTTGTACTTCATTTGAAGCAGGTGCAGTATTAAAAATAATAATCACTTTATCGTTGGTTGGATTTGGATAAACACTAAATGAACTATTATCTAATTCAAATAACTCAGCAGAACTATCGTATTTTACTTCAAAAACAAACACTTTAGTTGTTACACCTACTGGTACTCCATTATCTGTTGCCGTCATTGTAGCATGATAAATTCCTGGAGAAACACCTGTTCCATTAAACGTTACCAAAACATCATAATACTGATTGCTCAGCTGTGTCATAACATAACTTAAAGCATTTTGTGGCGCATCAGACACTACATCAAGTTGTATGCTTTGACCGACTTCAGGCGTCATAATACCTATATTAAAATCTGCGCTATTCATACTTTTTAGGGTGTCTCCTGTGTACACACTTATAGTATCACAAATAGCGCTACTAATTAGTAACGGTGGAGTGTTGGAAGAAGATATGCCTGCAATATTGAAATAAATCTCTTGACCATCAAGAAAATCTACACCATCATAGTTGTTCGTTGGGCCATCAAAACTGGTTCCCGTTTGAACAAATTGACCTACTTGAAAAAAGTCGATTCCATTCCCCACGTTAACACCAACGGTTGCCGGATAACCACCAAAGCCACCTGTTCCCATTGAAGCATCTCCTGTTGTCCATTGCATATCGTCATAACAGAAAGAAACATTCCCACCTGCTGAAACTAGAGAATCAGAACCATTCGAAATTATTAATTGAAATGTAGAAACTAAATCTGTATGCATATTGAAATACCCTACCTGATTCCAATTGACAATTAAGGCAGTTGGTGTTACTTTGTACCAAACCGCACCACCATTTCCTAAATAGTTGCCGAGACTATCAAAACCACCACGAGTGTCAACATCTGCCCAAAAGGGAGCAATCATGTTATAAGAAGAATCCGGAAATGAATTCGGAGTAAAAGTCATGTAAGGCGAGACAAATGATATGTTTCCATTATTATTAATGTACAATGAATTGAACTGATTTCCATAAAAATCAAAATTAAAAGGCAAATTAATTAAACCCGAAGACTCATCATCGTTTGGACCCATAGCTAATGAAAAAGTAGAATCCAAGGGAACAAAACAATCACAAACTGAATTTTTTTCGATACTACCATTATACCCTACATCTATTGGTAAATTTAAATCTGTAAATGAATATTGTACCTGAGGGTCTATTAAACCTGATTGTTTGAGTTGTTGGTATTCCGCTTTGGTTACCATCATGGCATTCTGCCCATAAGTAATTGTAACAGAAAGACAAAGAATAGAAAGTAGCTTTTTCATAACTTATAGATTTTATACACCTATGACATAAAAAAGAATTTTTGGTTGCTTTTAATTTATACTTAACTGATTTACAAGTATTTATATTATAACCGCACTGTAAAACGCTTCTAAAAATTGATTATTTCATACAGAACAGGCCTTGATGGAGTAGCATCATTCTCAAAAGGGGCTGTTTGGAGTTCTAATATATAAGGCCCATCTTGAATCTTGGGATCAACAAATATTAATTCTGTAATTGTTCTTTCAAAGTCCAAATCGTTAGGAACACCCCAAAAAGCGTGATGAAATAACAATTCACCACCGTCGGACTCACGATCTACCGATGGTAAGTCTATTAAGAGATGTTTAATACCATTATCATTGAAGAATGAAATCGTTTCAACATCTAAATATGGCGGGTTTAAATCAGAATAATTCATCGACTTTTTGGCATAAGTGTTTGGTAAAGTTCTTATGATAATTGCTTGAACATCCTCCTGAATGGTGTTTTTTGCTAAATCTTGAAGTTGAATAACATAGTCCTCTGAATTATACTTTTCGATATATTTTAACTCAGGTTCGACGCTTATGAGTTGCGCTTTAAAAAAGTATGCTTTCAGATTTTGATTAATGGAGTAAACGTCTTTTGTAATGTGACCTAAACACTCCGTATGTGTAATATGTCCATGAGGATTAAAGTGTATATTTCGAAAATTAACCACTCCACCATCTTTAACAGACCCAATAAATCCATTTTCCATAACGGGCAGTATGGTTGGACTATTGAGATACCATGCCTTCAGATGTGGAACATGCTCTTTTAAAGAAATAGAAATATCAATGGGTTCTGTTGTTTTGAAATAAGAACGATCGTCAACAAAAAGCTTCATTTTTTGTTTAAAGTTAAGAAAAAACAAAAAAATTTAAACTTACTTGTTTTAAATACCACGGTAGATAATTTGTTTTATATTTGTCAAAATTTAAAAAAATCAAGATGAAAATTTTATTAATCGCTTTAATCGCACTAACATTGGTTTCTTGCGGTGGTGAAGAACAGAAAATGGCTGAAAAAGCAGCTTACAATTTAGATGTTAATGCATCGACATTAAAATGGAAAGGAAGTAAAGATTCAAGTTATTTCCATATTGGCTCTGTAAAAGTATCAGAGGGAAAAATTGAAATGGAGGGAGATAAACTTGTTAACGGTTCTTTCAAAATAGACATGAATTCTTTAGCTACTGAAGACACAACATTACCAGACGATAAAAAAACAATGTTGACGACACACCTTAAGGATACAGCGTTTTTCTTCGCTTCTAAATTTCCAACAGTTGAGGTAATTGTTAGTGGATATAATGAAGGTAAACTTGCAACTACTATTAAACTATTAGGAAAAGAAATAAAACAAGATTTACCTGTGTCGTTAAACGTAACTGATAAAGGTGTCGAAATCAAAGGGAAATTCAATTTAGATGTAACTTCTTTAGGAATGGAGGGTTTGAAGCCAAGTGGGCAACCAGGTGACAAGCCAATTAATCCAAATTTTGAATTCGACATGAATTTGCTTTTAAAAAAATAATCATCAAAACAGATTAATTTGAAGGATGGGATTGTCTCATCCTTTTTTATTTTAACGATATCCGAAAATTTTAGTTTTTGTAGGAAAACGGGATATTAATTCAACGAAAAAGGAATACTTGAATAAAACAACCAAATGTCGTCTGCATGTTTAAGAAACATCATGAACCGCAGGTAGTGAGATTATCTAAATCATTGAATTAAAATCTATCCGTATTATGCGACATGAATAAATCTCATAATTTGGAAGCATAAAAAGGTAAGTTCAATTTTAGAATTAGCATTTCTATCAATATGATAATGTGCATCACTAAAGAGGCTTAAAAATAGACTGATATTGTTGCCAGTAATAAATCGAGAGAAGTTTTCTAAAAACACCTTTTCCTCCTGAGAGACGTTATTTAAATGATCACCAACATAATTTTTTAATATGCTTTGTCGACACATCTCCAAACTGTATAGTAAGAAAAGTTTCAATGGTTCTTTTCCTGAATTTGCCATTTCTTCTGACCAATCCATCATTGCCAAAACATCTTTTTTATAACAACACCTCATCAGTTTTATGAAACTCTCGCGATGATCGTTTTGATGGTCGAGTGCCACAATTAATGATTTTGCTTTAATGAGGTTTCCCTCAGATCTTGTAGCTAAATTAATTGCTTCGGTATTGTTTATTCCTTGATTATTGACCAAATAACTTATCACCTCATCATTGGAAAGCCTTGGAATCTTTATTCGTTGAGTTCGCGACAAGATAGTAGGTAATACCATTTCTAAATTTTCCGAAAGAAGAATAAACAAGGAGTTAGAGGGTGGTTCTTCTATAATCTTCAACAACTTATTTCCTGAAGAAGGATTCATCTCTTCAGCCATCCAAATGATATATACCTTATAACCACCTTCAAAGGACTTTAGATTCATCTTTTTGATAATTTCTAAACTTTCCTCTGCACCAATAATAGGTTTTCTTTCCTTATCGTCTATTCGACCAACCCATTCGTGTAAATCAAAATATGGGTTTTCTGTTAACTGCTCTCTCCATTGGGACAGAAAATGATTTGACAACTTTCCTAAAGCTTGAACTGTCGGAAAAGTGAAATGTATATCGGGGTGTTGAAACGTACTGATACGTCTGCAATTATCACAAACAGCACAGCTATCTTCCTGTCTTCTATCTTTACAAAATAGATACTGCACAAACGCAAGGGCTAAAGGCAATCCTCCATAACCTGTTTTCCCTAAAAAAAGCTGCGCATGACTAATTCTGTTTTGGTTTACCTCATTAATAAGGCGTTTTTTCAATTCATTATGACCAACAACATCTACAAATTGCATGTGTTAAAGGTACTTGAATTTTTTATGAGGCTGCTCATATTATTGCACAAAACCCAATAAATAGTATATTTACATTCTACACGTTAAATAATGTAAATATGAAAAATCTTGTTTTATTTATTTCTGTTTGTTTAATGTTTCAACAGGCATTAGCATCTAATTTTGGCACAATCAATTACAACACTATTCAAAAGGACGCGTTAACGATTAGTGTTTCGTTGACAACCGATGGGGCGCCCGTTGAAGGGGCTTTAGTTAATGTAATTGCAGATAATATAACAATTGCAGCAGGTGTTTCAGGAGTAGATGGAAATGTTTCCTTAAGTATTCCAAGCTACGGTAAACAGTTGGCTTTGATTACCATTTCCCATAAACTATTTAGAGATGAAAAACTTACTGACATAATTCTTGAAAATGGGAAAAATTATAGTTTTCAACTTGGTAAAAAGACATCTTCTATAACCGAAATCACCCAAACCTCAGCTGAAAAGGTTGAAAAACTAAACGAGAAAACAGACAAGGCTGATGAAAAAACTCTTGCTTATCAATCTGAAGCAGAAAGATTAGCGGCTGAAAAAAACGATGTAATTAAAAATCAAGAGGAACTGACTAGAGAAAGGGAAGAGGCCGAACGTATTGCGGCAGAGAAAAGAGCGTTAGCTGATGCTAAACAAAATGATGTAGACACAAAAATAACCGATGCTGAAAAAGAATTGGCGGCCGCACAAAAACTCAAAGAAGAAGAGGCTAAAATACAAGAGGAGGCCTCCAAACAACGTGCACTAGAGGCACAAAAACGAAAAGAGGAAAATGAACAAAAAATTACATCAATAGAAAACAGTGCTCTAGAAGAGGCCTCTGAAGAGGCTAAAAAAGCAAAAGAAGAAGCAGAAAAAAGCCAAAGTCAACAAAAAAATGCTGTTGAAGAAGCTGAGAAAAAAGCAAAAGAAGAAGAAGAAAAAGCTAAAGCCGAGAAAAAGGATGCTAAAAATAAAGAGGGGGACGCAAAAGCACTAGCTAAAGATGAAAAAGAAGCACTCAAGGCTGAGGAAGAAAAAGTAGAAAAGGAAAAAGAAGCAAAAAAAGAAGCAGAAAAAGATGAAAAAGAAGCTGAGAAAGATCTGAAAGAGGCTGAGAAAGAAGAGAAAGAAGCGGAAAAACTAGCTAAAGAGGCAGAAAAAGCTGCTGCTGAAGCCGCTGAAATGAAAGAAAAACTCGTAAAAATTGATGAAGAACAAGAAAAACTTGATGCATTGTATGACAAGCTGGATAAAGAACAAAAAAAGTTAGATAAAAAAGTTGAAAAAGGAAAAAACCTTGAAAAATTGGCAGAAACACAAAAAAAACTGGATGATAAATATTCTAGTCTTGATGAAAAACAAACCAAACTTGATGAAAAAAGAGATAAAATCATCAAAAAATACAACTAAAGATCTTTTTAA
>CANJNE010000066.1 GCA_947475275.1 Flavobacteriales bacterium
AAATTACTAAGAAAACGCATTAAAAAATCCCAGGAGGAAGTCGCTCAAGATCTTAATCTTACAAGATCAACATACAGTGGATATGAAAATGGGGTAGCGCAGCCAAATTTAGAGGGGTTAGTTGCTTTTAGTGATTATTACAAAGTTTCTATTGATAGTCTCGTTAAAAAGGATTTTTCGAAATTTGTTGAATCAGAATGGTTACGAATAGATCAAGGGACATTCTCCGATATTGAGGGGAGAAACCTTAGGGTTCTTACTACAACATTAGATGAAAATGAGGAGGAGCTTATTGAACTTGTTCCACTTAAAGCTAGTGCGGGTTACACATCGGGTTATGCAGATCCAGATTATATTAAAATTTTACCAACTTTTCACCTTCCATTCCTTTCGAAAAGTAAAAAATACCGCTCATTTCCAATTCAAGGTGATTCTATGCCACCCGTGGTTGAAGGATCCTATGTTGTTGGTGAATATGTTCAAAATTGGATGACCATTAGATCTGGAACTCCTTGTATTGTAATCACAAAGGATGAAGGTATTGTATTTAAAGTTGTACATAATTTGTTGGAATCACAGCAGTCATTTCAATTGTGTTCTACAAATACATTTTATAAACCATACCTTGTTAATGCAAATGATGTTTTGGAAATTTGGAAATTCGTTAATTACATTTCACCTGAACTCCCTGAAGTTAGGCCAGATGACGCTGAATTAGGAAAAAGCATGCAGCAGTTGCAAAAAGAAATTCATGAGTTAAAATCTAGTATACAGAAAAATAGCAACTAATTTTTTCTTTTAAACAAGTTATTTTCAAAGGTAATTCGTCCATCCAGAATTAGTTTGTTCATCTCCTTTTTTAAAGGTTCCTTTTCAATTTGAATCACGTTAATTATTTCTTGAAAAGTTTTTGGTTCATTTAAAATAGAAAGTATATTTTCATGAAATTCGATTGATTGTATATCAACCGTTTTTTGGTTTATGCAATTGTCGCAGTTACCACAATTTTCTTCTTTATGACCAAAATAATTTGATAGAAAAGCACTTCTGCAGCTACTCGCATTTAGATATTCAACTGCTGCTTGCAGTTTTTCAAAGGCATTATTCTTTCGTACAGAATATTTATCATGGGAAATTGAAAAATAGTTGTCATGGACTCTATTCTCCAAAAATGTGATGATTGGGAGGTTACTTTTCCATGTGACATCAATTACACCATATTTTTCAAGAAATTTTAATTGTGTAATAAATTCCTTTTCTTGCAATTTTAGATCCTTCTCTATTGATTTTTCGCTAATATCAATGTAATAATCAAATATACCGGGAAATTTTCGTGTTAGCGTTTCAATAACAAGAATCAACTTAGGGTGGTTGATTTGGAAATTGTACAAAACAGTTCCTCCTATTATGAATTTTATTTTTGTTGATTGATTGATGTCTTCGTTGAATGTGATAGTTCCGTTTGATTCCAAGATTTTGAGTGCATGGTAACTCGATTGTATTTCAAGATTGTAGTTTTTACAAAACAACTGAAAATCAAAATTGTAATTTTCATTCTGTCCAGACCCTATTGCAACCCTTAAAAAGTTACATAAAGCAAAATAACATTGTTTCACAAAATCAATCTCTGGAAATCTTATAGCAACACGTTCTGTTATTTCTGATACATCAGCATGTTCCCAATAAACAACTGCATTTGCATTATTTCCATCTCTTCCGGCTCTTCCAGCTTCCTGATAATATGCTTCGAGGGAATCAGGGAACTCATAATGAAGTACATAACGTACATTTGGTTTGTCGATCCCCATTCCAAATGCATTTGTAGCAACAATAATCCGCTTTTTTTCACTTAACCACAAATGTAAACTGATTTCTCGATCCTCTTTATTCATGCCTCCATGATACATGGCTACATCAAATTTTTGTGCATGCAGCAGTTGGGTAATCTCTTTTACACTTTTTCTCGTTTGGCAGTAAATTATTCCCTGGTCTTGCATATTGGACTTGCAAAATTCCAATATCTCCTTAGTCTTATTGATAACCATTTTTGATGTAAACCTCAAATTGGTCCTTTTCAAACTGGAAGTGTGAAATTTCGGGTTCTTCAAACTTAACTGATCTAGTATGTCTTTCTGAACCAAACCTGTCGCTGTTGCCGTTAAAGCTATTATTGGGGTGTTAGGATGAAAATTTCTTAAATTTTTTAATGAAAGAAATGATGGGCGAAAGTCATGACCCCATTGAGAAATACAGTGTGCTTCGTCTATAACAATAAGTCCAACATTCATAAGTTTAAATCGCTCAATGAAAAGATGTGACAAAGTTCTTTCTGGCGAGGTATAAAGAAAATCTATTCCGCCAAATCGAGCATTATCCAATAATATGTCCACTTGTTTGTATGACATTCCACTAACCAAAGCAGCTGCACGAAAACCTTTTTGTCGCAAATTGGAAACTTGATCTTGCATTAAGGCAATTAAGGGAGAAATTACCAAAGTAATGCCCTCTCGAACGAATCCAGGAACTTGAAAACAAACTGATTTACCACCACCAGTTGGTAAAATGGCTAAAACATCATAACCATTGATTACATCATCTATGATCTCCTCCTGACCAGGACGAAAATTTTCAAATCCCCATTTTTCTTGAAGTAATTGTCTACTTTTTTTCATTTAGTAATCTACCCAAATGTACTGAAAATAAATTTTTATTATTCGCTTTAGAGAATTTGAATGCTCAATCATTCTGTTTATATTCGCGTCTAATTTCAGTGCTATGTCAGTGGATACAACTGCAATAAAGGTTACAAAGACAAATCATTCCCATTGGAATGAGGTAGATTGGGACAATTTACCTTTTGGAAAAATTTTTTCAGATCACATGTTGGTTATGGATTACGCAGATGGAGAGTGGAAACAACCCGAAATTGTACCTTTTGAAGCGATTAGTGTTCACCCAGCAACATCTGCACTGCATTATGGTCAATCCATATTTGAAGGTTTAAAAGCCAATAGAACTCCTGAAGGCGAAGTTCTGGTTTTTCGTCCTGACATGAATGCTAAAAGATTTCAAGAGTCTTGCGAAAGAATGTGTATGCCAATTATTCCTGAAGACTTATTTGTAGAGTTGGTTCGCAAGGTTGTTGAAGTAGATAAAAAGTGGGTTCCTTCCAAAGAAGCGGAATCCTTGTATATTCGTCCTTTTTTATTTGCTACTGATGAATTCGTTGGAATTCGGCCCTCTGAAACCTATAAATTTATAATTTTTACATGTCCTGTTGGTGCTTACTATTCAGAGCCTGTAAATGTAAAAATCGAAGAATTTTATACCCGCGCATCTATTGGTGGCGTTGGTAGAGCTAAGACTGCCGGAAACTACGGAGCTTCTTTATTTCCAGCACGTCAAGGCCAAATGAAAGGTTTTCATCAGCTTGTATGGACTGATGGTAAAGAGCACAAATACATTGAAGAATCGGGAACGATGAACATTGTTTTCGTTATCAATGGAACACTTATCACGCCTTCAGAAGAGGCAGATACAATTCTCAGAGGTGTAACCAAACGATCTGTTCTCGAAATTGCTGAAAAATGGGGTGTTCCGATTGAAGAAAGAAAAGTGTCTGTTGAAGAAATAATTACAGCAATCAAAAATGGTACGCTCGAAGATGCTTTTGGAGCTGGAACTGCTGCAACGATTGCCCCAATCGCAAAGATAGGATATAGGGAAGAAACCTTTATTTTACCTCCTATCGAGACCCGCACAATTTCTAATAAAATACGAAATTATTTGGATGATATTAAGTGTGGGAAAACAGAGGATGTGTTTGGGTGGTGTTTAAAAGTATAATTTACTTTTATGGAATTCTCAATGAATCACATCTAAGGTTTATGAGATTCGCCATTTTGTTTATTTTTCTGCAACTATATCAATCGGATTTTCTGAATGCTCAGAAATATGAGCCATTAATTCAAATTAATATTCTGGATAAAAGGACGGGAGAGGGCATTAACAATGTATCTGTTTTTATTAAATCAGAAAATGATTCTACATTAGCAAAAACATCCCATGGAAAGGGAAGGGTTGAAGTTTTATTAAGAGAAAATGAGAGTTATACTTTATCATTCATTCATCCGCTATACAATACATTAAATGCTACTCGTAAAATAGGATTCATAGAGCACAATGATGATACACTCAAATGGACCTTTGAAATGTTGCCACTTTCAAGCAGAACACTTAACGAGGTCGTAATAAGGCCGCCAGGTGTTCCTGATACCGTATTTCAATCCGAAGAAATAAGCGTTGCCGATTTTGAAATGCTACCAAATGGCAAAATGGTGTTATTGACTTATCCAAAACAATTGAAAAAAGGGAGTGATTTGAAGTTGTATGATGGACAGCAGATTTTAAGCTCATTTTCAATTCCAGATGTTGCAGAAGAGTTGGTTCGGGATTTCAGGGGCAATGCACATGTGATTTGTAAAGAAAATGTTTTTTGTGTAAATATGTTGAGTGATACACTCAACCTTTCAACCCTCCCGAGAGATTATTTTTTCAATTACGTTGCACCCATTGTTGATACATCAACTACAAAATTGTTTTTTTCAAATTTCAATGAATTATACCCTGCTTTCGATTATTTCGCTTTTGATCAATTGGATTCAGTTTACAAAAGAATTGCTGAAATTGAAGATGAATTGATGATGGAATTGTACCGTTCAGAGTACAAATGGGTTGATGTTAGAACAAAACTCTGGGCGAAATATAAAGAATTGGAAACAGGAATTGATGCTGAAATATGGGTTGGAGCCAATTATTTTACCCAATCACTTTATTATAAAGAACTTTATGCCCCAATGTTTGGGAAAAACGATACTTTTTATGTGTTTGATTACTATAAAGATCGCTTGCTTAGTTTTGATAAAAATGGTGATCCGATAGATTCAGTTGCAATTTACCATCACTATAATCCCAAATATACAGGATGGGCGAAGCAATTACTTCAGGACAGGCAAACAGGAATGATTTACGCACTGTTTCAAAAAGATGGGTTTACCTATTTGGGATTAATGGACTTAAACACAGGAGAAGTCTCCGAAAAAGTGAAACTCGCATACAAATATGTTGATAAAGTGCTGGTTTTCAATAATTCAGTATATTATATCTATAGACCTTTTGAATCTGCTCAAAAGAAATTTCTGTACAAGGAACGATTACCTTATCAATTTGAAAAAGCAAAAATACCTCAAGGCAAGGAAAGCTTAATGGATACTGGTAAATGATCAGAATAACCACCTAAGTAGGTACTTCCACCATAAGTTCTTAATGGTACGATTTGTCCTTTATATTCTGAAAGCAGGAATTGAAAAGAATGGATTTTTCCAGAAGCAGAACATACTTTGAAACCTTTCTTTGAATTTGTTAAACCAGGGCTTACAAAAATATGATCGAGTACATCCCAAGTTTCTTTGTAATTGTGTGATCCCCCAAATTCGCCGCTTTCCTTTGTAATCATTGGGTTTAATTTTTCTTTTATTAATTGAGGTGCTTTATCTATTGGCGTGTCATTAAGGTCTCCCATCAATATTATTTTTGAATTGGGATTAACGCTTAACACAGAATCTATGAAAAGCCTTGCGTTTTTTGAAGCTTCTAGGCGTAAAGGTTCACTTTCTTCTTGACCTCCGCGTCTGCTTGGCCAGTGGTTTACCAAAACGAAAATGGTGTCCTTTTTACGATTGAACTTTCCCCAAATTATATCTCTTGTTGTTGGTTCCGTTTGATTGGGCAACACAAAACGAATTTTTCCGCTGGAAACAAGTTTGACGCAGCTACTGTCGTACATTATAGCAACATCTATTCCTCGAGCATCAGGACTTTCGTGGTGAACAATTCCAAATCCTTCTCTATTATTTGAATGTGCATTCAAATCACGTAAAACAGATTCGTTTTCAATTTCACACATCCCAATAAATAAAGGATTCGTTATGGAATCAAGCACTTCATTGATATGGTTGCGTTTTTCAACATACTTTGCAGAATTCCAATTGTTTTCGCTTCCAGGTAGAAATTCTGAATCATCATTGGTGCCGTCGATGGTGTCAAAGTAATTTTCAACATTGTAAAATACAGCAGATCTGGTCTTTTGAGCAGAAAAATTGAAACTATACAGAACCAATAAAACAGATACAGTTACTCGCATTTTGTTTTTTTATTTAAAATTAGTGTTTATTGGTTGAAAAAAAATAGCTTTTAGGAAATAATCCAATTGCGAGCCAACGGACCTTCACAAAACAATAAATCCAGAATGGAAAGACTCGAATGACAAGAATTAACTAAAGGAAAAACTTGGATGTAGGGTTGCACTTTCTCATACTTTTCAAAATCGTATTGGCGGTAATCCGTTTCATAGTCAGTTTCGAATGTTGTTGTAAATGCAAATTGAACAGGTAATGAGAGCCATTTGATAACGGAAGTTATTATTGCCGAATTCAAATCGATGAGGTTAGAGAAATCTGAAAATATTAAAGATTTAACTTCCATTTCATAATGTTCAAAATAGGGTGATGCAGCGTAAGCACTGTGAATAGAACGCCAGTGTTCTTTTTTCCAAGAAGTTTCATCTGAAATTAAAACTTGATCCAAAGGCGTCTTTGATCCAAACGGTTTAATCACCGGGACAGATAAAGTAAGTTCTCCATTAGCACCAAGAATTTTACATCTCGAACGAATGGTTTGCTTGATAAAATGTTCCTTTGTTTCGAATAAAGAATTATTTTCCTTACAAAGCAATCTGAAGTATTCCAAATTTCCAAAATACGAAGTTGGAAAAACGATTTGCATTATTCAATCCACTTGAAAATACGTTCCCAACGTATGCCAATAGATGGATCTATACTTTTGGAGAACCATACCAATGAAGCCCTGCCAACAATATGATCTTCAGGAACAAACCCCCAGAAACGGGAATCAGCTGAGTTATATCTGTTGTCTCCCATCATCCAATAGTAATTCATAGCAAAGGTATAACTTGAAGTTTTCTTTCCGTCAATATAAATACCATCTGCTTTTTCCTGCAAAGTATGGCCTTCATAGGCAGTTATTATCCTTCGATACCAAGCAATATTCGATTTAGATATTTTTACAGTTTGTCCGCTACTTGGAATCTGGAAACGTGTAAAGTCCGTTGGGGTATTGTTAATGTAAAAATCATTCGGGAAATAATGAATGTTATTCAACCAGTCTAATGCATTAGGCTTGTAATATAAATTATCTGAGTACTGTGGTTGTAGCTCTTTTGTAAATTTGGAATCAGGTGAATCTTTTTGAAGTTTTTTAAGCTGAGAATTGGTTAATTCCATTATGTAGCAATTTCTGTTTTGGTCTAAATAAAAGTCATTTCTACTTCTTTCCAGTCCATATTTTTCCATCATTACTTTATAGTTTGGTTCAGTAAAATTTGTTACTGCATACCTGATGTTTTGATTTTCTGGAATGTATGCAGGCTTATCATTCACATAGAGCACTGATTGTTTGATTTCCATCCAATCTCCAGGTAGACCAACACATCGTTTAACATAATTTTCTCTCTTATCAACAGGTCTGTATATTAATCCAAAATGCTTAATTGTTCTTCCGGTAGCCATATCTGTCGCGACTTTTTTCTCCGCTAACATATTTCTCGCTTTCGATTTCCAAGATTCTATATTTTTCAAAAAATCTTCCGCCAATTTTATATTGGAAACTGAATCACTAGGGGAGAATTGGTTTTGTAATCTAAATAAATTTAATGCTTCATTATTCAAAATATCATGGTAATTATGCCCCATTAAACCATCAGGAACTCTTGGATCGTAAACAGCGGTATCTCCAGCAGGAAAATTGAAAACCACAACATCATTACGCTGAATATCCGCATATCCAGGAATACGCCAATAATTGCAAGTCTCTAAGGTAGAGTAGGACTTCACGTTTATCCAAGGAACTGTGTTATGAACCAGCGGGAATGAAAGTGGTGTAACTGGAACTTTCGCACCAAAAGCTGTTTTGTTCACAAACAAAAAGTCTCCAACAAGTAATGATTTTTCCATGGAACCAGTTGGGATTTGAAATGGTTCAAAAACGTATGTTCTTATGATACTTGCAGCAATTAATGCAAACATTAATGAATCACCCCATTCTTTAACATGTGACTTTCTTCCAGGTTTATCTCTTTTGAAAACTTGAAGGGAAAATAAAAGTGCCAATGCATGACCAATAACAGGTAAGGTCATAAAAAGTATCAAATGATCACCCCACTTCCTGTCTTCAGTTTCTTTTGAATTGGCCCAATTGGTTTGGACTTTTATTTCTTGCTTCGCAGAAAAGATTTTATAAAACAATAAATAAGGGAAAAATATGCCTTGGATAGTATCAAGCAATGAATAATAACCAAATCTTCTAATTAGTGAAGTGTTCACTATTGACCACATACACAAATGA
Source organism: Flavobacteriales bacterium (assembly GCA_947475275.1). Taxonomy (GTDB): domain Bacteria; phylum Bacteroidota; class Bacteroidia; order Flavobacteriales_D; family Crocinitomicaceae; genus M0103. Next base: position 8,482 of record CANJNE010000066.1, read on the forward strand.
ATTCCTGGAATTACCATCAATAGCGACCACCATGGTTTCTCGCAAGTAATTTTAAATGCAACAAAATAATTGTAACCGGGAACAAATGCTTCCCATTTTTTTCTACCAGCAGCTTCAAAAAGTTGACCCCAAAAGGAAATGTATGGGTGAATTAGAAATATTAAGTAAAAATAAAGCAGATTCATTGTTATTGAATATTAAGTACGTCATTCATGGTAAATATACCGTTTTTCTCTTTAAGCCATTCAGCAGCGATAACTGCTCCTAATGCAAAACCTTTGCGGTTGTGTGCCTCGTGATGAATAGAAATGGTGTCAATTTCAGAAGAATATTTGACGGTATGTGTTCCTGGTACATCCGGTTGTCTTATTGCTGTAATTGGAATTTGATGCTTTTCGAAAACTGTTGAGTTCTCATCTTCATTAACCCATTCTTTCAAATTTGAATTGTTATCGAGAATGCCATTGGCTAATGATATTGCTGTTCCACTTGGTGCGTCTAACTTTTGAAGATGATGAATTTCTTCAATACTAACTTGGTACTCAGGATGAGCTGCCATCAATTGTGATAGTTTTCTGTTTATCGCAAAGAAAATATTAACACCGATACTGAAATTTGAAGCATAAAGAAGTGAACCATTGGAATTGTTTAAATAGGACGTGATTTCATCCAACTGCTCAAACCAACCGGTTGTGCCTGTTACAATAGGAATTTGTGCATCAATACATTTTTTAATGTGGTTGACAGCTAAATCAGGTCTTGAAAATTCAATGGCAACATCAATGTGTTCTGTGTTATCCCCTAAAAACTTATTCTTTGAGTCAAAAGTGGCGGCAATCATGTGTCCGCGTTCGATGGCTATTTTTTCAATAGCTTTTCCCATTTTGCCATATCCAATTAATGCAATTCTCATCGATCAAATTTAATGAAAATTAAGTTTTAAAGTGAGTCCGGCAGAAAGAGAAGGTGATAGACTCGGATCAATTTGTAACGTAAGGTCTTCAGAAATATCAAAATTTACAAAATGAGCCTCAACATTTGCATCTACAATCTGAAATAAATAGACGGCGGCAAAACCTAAAATAGATAAATCTCTTCGGTTTAAATACTGGTTGTAAAGTGTTAAGACACCAGGGTTGTCATAAGCTGACCATTTGGGATCTGTTGCATTTCCATCAAGTCTATTCTTATATTCTTGTTTTAGAGATTTTTGTGTCAATTGATTTGATATAAGAAAGAAGCCTGTAGCGCCTAATCCTGAGTATATTAGCGGTACTTTCCAATATGCTTTTTTACTTCCTTTAGGCATATTAACATGATTGTATATTTGACCTAATCCTGGAAGGATAGCCGAATAAATTGTGGCCTTTTTGGGAGAATGAATGGTGTCTGTAAGCGAAGTAGAATCTTCAATTATTGTTGACTGCCCATTTACCTTGATGATGGAAATCAGGATAAAAAAGATTACCCCGCAATATCCCTTCATGAGCGATTGAGAATTTCAATAATTCTGTTCAAATCAACTTCGGAACTGAAATTCAAGATGATTTTTCCATTTCCACCTGAAGATTTTTTAATTTCAATCTTAGTTGAAAGTTTATCAGATAAATGTTCTCTGAAAACCCTCTGCTTATCAGATAGTTTTACAGCAGGTTGAGAAACCTTTGTTCCAGATGAACTTGCAATATCATCATCTTCGATTTGACCATCGCGAAGCAAACTTTCTACTTCACGAACGGATAAATCCTCATCAATAATTTTGGTGTAAATGGTTAACTGCAATGATTCATCTCCAGCGGAAACCAATGCCCTTGCATGCCCCATTGAAATTAAATTACTTCGCACACCTGCTTGTATGCCAGCGGGAAGTTTTAACAACCGCAAATGGTTGGTTATATTTGATCTCGATTTTGCAACTTTTTGACTCAATTGGTCCTGCGTTAATTCGCATTCTTCAATTAATCTAGAATAGGATAAAGCAATTTCAATCGCATTTAAATCTTCTCGCTGAATATTTTCAACCAATGCCATTTCGAGCATTGTTTGATCGTTTGCTACGCGTATGTATGCAGGAACATCTTTTAATCCAGCTAATTGTGAAGCTCGAAATCGTCTCTCACCAGAAATAAGTTGGTATTTGTCTCTTCCTAATTTTCTAACGGTTAATGGCTGAATAATTCCGTGAATAGCAATAGACTGTCGCAGATCTTCCAACGCATTTTCTTCAAAATTAGATCTTGGATTGAAAGGATTGGCTTCAATACTGTCAATTGGCAACATCGTTACCGACCCTACCATTCCCGAATTACTCGATTTGGAGGTGATGTCCGTTTCTGAGCTTTCTAGAAGGGCGCTCAGACCTTTGCCCAAAGCAGATCGCTTATTGATTTTAGAGCTCATCGTTGATTTCAATGATTTTATCGTCGTTACCGATTTTTGTTAAATTGTTTTTTTGAAGTAACTCCCTTGCAAAGTTAAGATAATTGATTGAACCTTTGCTTGATGCATCGTGCATTACAATAGTTTCACCATAACTTGGAGCCTCGCCTAACTTGGTGTTTCTGTGAATTACTGTATCAAAAACAAGTTCTTGGAAATGTGTTTTAACCTCATCCACTACCTGATTTGCAAGCCTAAGTCTAGTATCGTACATCGTTAATACAATACCTTCAATCTCCAAGTCAGGATTCAATCGACCTTGAACAATTTTTATTGTATTTAATAATTTACCCAAACCTTCCAAAGCAAAATATTCACATTGAACAGGTATCATCACTGAGTCAGCTGCACTTAATGCATTTACAGTAATTAAACCGAGTGAGGGAGAACAATCAATAATAATGAAGTCGTAGTCGTTTTTAACTTTTTCCAATGCCTTCTTTAGCATTTGTTCTCGGTTTGGCAAATTGATCATTTCCAATTCTGCTCCAACCAAATCGATGTGAGAAGGCAAAATATCCAGATTTGGATTACCAGTTTCAAGAATGAGCTCTTTTGGGTGGATCTCATTGATCAAACAGTCGTATATATTTCTGGTGTTTTTTGGGTTCAAACCTACACCTGATGTAGCGTTTGCTTGTGGATCAGCATCGACAATCAAGGTTTTGTATTCCAATACCCCCAAACAACCACTCAGATTTATTGCTGTGGTTGTTTTTCCAACTCCGCCTTTTTGATTGGCAATAGCTATTATTTTTCCCATTAAAAATTTTTGTATTACAAAGTTAACAAGAAGTTCTTCCCATTTCTTTAAATGGTAATGATTTTAAGAAATTATTATTGAGAATGCTTTGGCTAAAATAATTTTATAAATCTTCAAAAGAAACACTAGAAAAATTTGATGCCTCTGCGTTTTCAATAGAGTAGGTTTGAGAATAGTTTCCAGACTGTTTCATTGATTCTATTTTATTTAAAACATCATCAAGACCCTCTCTAAATTTTTCAAAATCTTCTTTGTAAAGAAATATTTTGTGCTTTTGATAGTTGTCACGACCATCGTCGTTGTAAGTTTTTTTGCTTTCAGTTAGCGTAATATATAAATCATTACCCTTTGTTGACTTTACATCAAAAAAGTACGTTCTCTTCCCTGCTCGAACGACTTTCGAATAAACTTCGCTGTTTTTGTCATTTTCCATAACCTCAGAACTTTAGTTTGAACAAATATGCTATTTTTTTTTAAATTTAAAAAGCAATGTTGAAAAACTTAAGCTTTATCTTCATTGAGTTGATTCAAATAAATTTCTGAGTACAGTCCTTTCTTTTTGATTAAGCTTTCATGATTACCCTCTTCAACAATACTGCCGTTTGAAATTACAATTATTCGATTTGCATTTCTTATGGAAGATATGCGATGACTTACGATGATCGTGGTCGGTTTATTAGGTATTTCTTTTAAGTTTTTTAGAATAATCTCTTCTGTTTCAGTGTCAACGGCAGAAAGGCAATCATCAAGAATTAGCAATTTCGGATTTCTAATTAATGCTCTCGAGATGCTTAAACGTTGTTTTTGACCTCCACTCAGATTTACGCCACGCTCACCTAAAATTGTTTGAAAGCCATCTTTAAATCCCGTGATATTATGGTAAACATGAGACATTTTAGCGGCGTGAATTAGCTCATCTTCCGACGCTTTATCATCCAAAGTGCCAAATTTTAAATTGTTCTCGATGGTATCCGAGAAGAGAAAAACTTCTTGCGGAACAACACCTGTAACATTTCTAAATTCATTAAGATTGATTGCTTTCAAAGGATTGTTATCAATCAAAATTTCTCCTTCAGTTGGGTCAAATTGTCTTAACAGCAAATTGATTACTGTAGATTTTCCACTTCCCGTGTTACCAAGAATTGCCAAAGTTTCGCCATTTTCAACGCTAAAGGATATATTCGATAATGCCTTTATTCCAGTATTAGGATAAGTCATGGAAACATTTTTGAATTCAATTTTTCCGTTAAATTCGAATGGGTCTGATGATGATGAAACCTCAGGTTCAATATTTAAAAATTCATTAATTCTTGTTTGAGACGCAGCTGCTCTTTGATTAATAGAGGTCACCCAACCAATGCTCGCGAACGGCCAGGTTAGTTTATTTACAAAGAAAATGAAAGCAAGAATTCCACCCAATGAAATTTCATTTTCATACGTCATTAAGCCACCTAGATAAATGGAAAGCAAAGTGCTTAGTCCAATCAAAAAGACTATCGTAGGCATAAATAAAGCATTTACCAGAACCAGTGACATACTTTTCTTAAAGTACCCATTTGCACTTTTATTGAACTTTTGGTGAAATTCTTTTTCACGATTAAATGCTTTTATTATTCTTACACCAGAAAAAGTTTCC
>CANJNE010000067.1 GCA_947475275.1 Flavobacteriales bacterium
TACATATGTGAAATTGAGGAAATAATTCCTGAACAATGTGCTTTGAATTTTGAAAATGTTGAGTTAGATACCGCTTTATCATCTGGTCAATTAAGAATAGTTGATTTGGAAACGAATTATTGTAAGCATCTTGAGGCTAACTTTGATTTGGATGCAATCAAGAATTCAGGATTAAATTTGGTATACGATGCCATGTATGGTGCTGGACAAAATGTTTTAAAACGTTTACTTCCGGGACTTACTTTTTTACATTGCGATCACAATCCTTCTTTTCATGGGCAAGCTCCTGAGCCGATTGCAAAGAATTTGAAAGAATTGGAATCGTTTATCAAATCAAATTCCGGAATTAATTGCGCTTTAGCTACTGATGGTGATGCTGATCGAATAGGACTATACAACGGTAAAGGTGAATTCGTTGATTCGCATCATATTATTTTGTTGTTGATCCATTATTTGGTGAAATACAAAAAAATGACCGGTAAGGTTGTTATTGCCTTTTCTGTTACGCCAAGAGTGGAAAGGCTCTGCAAACATTACGGATTAGAATTGGAGGTGACCAAAATCGGATTTAAAGAAATTGCTTCCATAATGGTGAAAGAAGATGTCTTACTTGGTGGAGAAGAATCCGGTGGAATTGCTGTGAAAGGCCACATACCTGAACGCGATGGCATTTGGATGGGAATGATTATTTGGGAGTTTATGGCGAAATCTGGAAAAACGCTCGATGAACTAATATACGAAGTATACGAAATCGTAGGGGAGTTTAAATTTGAGCGAAACGATTTACACATCAATGAAGATTTAAAACAGAAAATTGTAGCCGCTTGTAAAAATGATTCCTACACCGCATTTGGAAAGTATAATGTGAAAACCATTCAAAAAATTGATGGTTACAAGTATTTCTTTGACGATGATCGATGGGTAATGATTCGTCCTTCTGGAACTGAACCTGTCTTAAGAACCTACGCAGAAGCGCCAACTATGGATGAGGTCAGAGCAATTTTAAAAGCAACCGAGTTGGAAATAACTCAATAGACAGTTTGTTTTTTGTCTAAGTTGTGGTTCCATTTGTAGAACGAACACTTTTATTTCATCTTATCTTAAAAAAATAGTTGGCTATGAAAACTTATATTTTGATTTTGTTTTCACTCTGCTTTTTAACAGGATGCAAAACGTTTCACAATTGTGATCAGTCTGAAGATATCGAAAGTTCAGCGACAATTGAAAAATCGCGTTATCCGGATAAATCAGTAATTAAAGGAACGTGCACCGCAGCCGAAACAGGCGAACCTATTTATTTTGGTGAGGTTGTCGTATACAATAGTGACCAATACTATGGCACAATATGCGATGAAAATGGAAATTTTGAAATCAAAGGAATTGAGTTCGGTAATTATACCATTGAATTTAGATGTACAAGCGGTGGATATGAAAATTTTACAATGCACATTGATTTGGAAGAGGGTTATGATGTGCGGATAAACGTTAAACTCAAGGAGTATATTATGCAATTGGAAAAGCCAGTAATCTATCTTTATCCAGAACAGGATACAACAGTGAATGTACAATTGGACTACAAAGGAGAACTGCAACATACTTATCCGACATATCCTGATTCAGGTTGGACGGTGAAAGCACAACCAAATGGTACATTGTGGGATCAAAATGGTCAAGAGTATTATGCATTGTTTTGGGAAGGTACACCTGAAAAAGAACTGCTTCCATCCGATGGATTCGTCGTTGCTGGTAAGGAAACTGCAGCTTTTCTCGAGGAAAAATTGGCTTATCTTGGGCTGAACAGAAGAGAAGCCAACGAATTCATAATGTATTGGTTACCAAAGATGGAAGATAATCCCTATAATTTCATCCATTTTGCAGGTGAAGAATACAATGAAATGGCCGAACTGAAAATCAATCCTATACCAGAAACTGTAATTCGTGTAATGATGTTAACCCAGCCACTTGATGAAAAAAATGATGTCCCTTTACAAGATTTATCCCCATTAAATAAGGAAAGAAAAGGGTTTACAGTTGTGGAATGGGGTGGTAGCATCATCAATTCACTCCACCTGTAAGCACTAATTTTTTAAAATAAGCAGTCTGTTTTCTCCATATTTTATATTTTTCCAATAATTACTGCTGCTTATGCAAAATGAACTAAATTGGGAGCCCGAATTAAAAAAGTTAAGAGCCATTATTGCCTTACCAGAATTTAAAATTGCAACCAAATGGGGGGCTGAGGTTTTTACATTCAATGGTAAAAATGTGGTGAGCTATGGAGGCTTCAAAAATCATTTTGCTTTATGGTTTTACAATGGTGTTTTTTTAAAGGATACGTATCAAGTACTTGTTACTGCTTCAGAAGGAAAAACAAAGTCACTTCGACAATGGCGATTTACCTCAATGGATGAGATTCAAGAAGATAAAATATTTGCTTATCTTCATGAAGCTATTGAAATTGAACGAAATGGTCTTAAAATTCCTGCGGAAAGAAAAATTGATCTGCTAAATGAAGGAATTCTGAAGACAGCTTTGGCCTCAGATCAGCTGTTTTACAATTGCTTTAATAAACTGACACCAGGAAAGAGAAGGGAATACCAAGATTATATTGATTCCGCGAAACAAGAGCAAACAAAACAATCACGATTGGAGAAAATAAAACCCATGGTAATGCAGGGTATCGGATTGAATGATAAATATAAAAAATGAGCTATGGAAAAAATGATATTTCAAATTGAGATTAATGCGCCAGTTGCTGTTGTTTACGACAACATGTTAGGTTTAACCGATGAGCAATCCTATAAAGCATGGGCAAGCGTTTTTAACCCAACATCATTTGTTGAAGGATCTTGGGATAAAGGAAGTAAAATTTATTTTGCTGGAATCGATGAAAATGGTAAAAAAGGCGGGATGGTTTCAAAAATAACCGAGAACATTCCCAATGAATTGGTTGAAATTCTGCATTACGGTTTCCTGGATGGTGAAAATGAAATTACTACTGGAGAGCAAGTTGAAAAATGGGCTGGTGGAACAGAAGTTTACCAATACGAGGAAAATGACGGTGTAACAAAAGTCATGGTTACGATGGATGTGGTGCCAGATTACAAAGATTTTTTCGCGTCTACCTATCCAAAGGCCTTGGAGAAGCTGAAGGAAGTAGTAGAGGCGTAAATTTTAAGGTAATTATTTCGATCTACATTATTTGTTCAAGATTAGGTAAGGAAAAATTGAATTACTTTTTCACCCAAACCAAATATCTGTAATTAATTCAAATCCTGCTTTTTCATTCACACGATCAATGATGATTTGCTTGCCGTGTGAGAGCTCTTCGCGCATAACTGAAGAATCCATTTGCAGGATTAATGTCTTATTTTTTATTTGAATACTTTTAGTTCTATTGGCGACTGCTTTACCCATTAATTCAGGCCATGCCGCTATTATATCGAGCTCTTTCATCTTAGCTTCTAAACGATAGGCCTTGAGCAGTTTACTTATCGCTTCACCTAACGTAGTTTGATTTGAATTTCGCTTGAATGCATCCATTTTTATTTGCTATATAATATCAGTGACTATTGCCTGTTCTACCTTGAAAAATTTCCTGTCAATATCAAGTTTCCCGAAAAGATCCCTTAACCTTTGTTCCTCGGTGTCGGTAATGATAATCTGCCCAAAATAATTATTTGACACCAATTCCATTAGTTTTTGCACACGTGTAGCATCGAGCTTGTCAAATATATCATCTAAAAGTAGCACTGGCGCAACTTGTAAATAATTCTTCAACCATTCATATTGCGCCAAACGCAAAGCAATTACAAACGACTTTTGCTGTCCTTGTGAACCAAATTTTTTAATCGGATGCCCTTTTATAGTAAAAACTAAATCATCTTTATGGATGCCACAGTTGGTATATTGACTAAAGGCATCCTTCTTTTCGTATTGTTTTATAAGGTCAGAAAATGGTGCATCATTCAATTGAGACTTGTAGCTAATTTGTACTTCTTCATCTACCAGACCAATAAAGTTGTACCGTACTTGAAATACCGGTAGAAATTCGTTAATAAAATTCAATCGTTTTTCATAAATGATGTTTCCAGCATTAATCAATTGATCGTTCCAAACTTCTATAGATTCTCTGTCGAAAAGGCCATGGTCAAACATATTTTTTAACAAGGCATTACGCTGTTCTAGAATCTTTTTGTACCGTTGCAATGTTTGCAAGTAGTCTTTGTCAAATTGAGAAATGATACTGTCTATCCATTTTCTCCTTAACTCACTGCCTTCTGAAAGCAGATCCCTGTCATATGGAGTAATCATTACAACCGGAAATAAGCCAATGTGATCAGCTAACTTTTCATATTCTTTTTTATTCTTTTTAATGATTTTTTTTCCACCAAGTTTAAGAGAACATTGAATGGTATATGAATGCTCATCCTTTATCCAAGTTCCATTTATTGCAAAATAATTTTCGTCGAATCTTATATTCTGTCGGTCTACAACATTTAAATAAGATTTACAAAAACTCAAATAATAAATGGCATCTAAAATATTTGTTTTACCTGATCCATTTAATCCATAAAAACAGTTGATCTTAGGGGAGAATGTTACTTCTGCTTCTTGATAATTCTTGAAGTTGCTTAGAAAAATACTACTCAGGTGCATCGATGTAAAAATAATTCAATTATACTGGAACGAACCTCCAATGAATCAATTTTTTAATCTTTTATTTTCATCATGGGTATAGGCTTTCAGAATTCAAAAAAAAAACTATTTTTGCAAGGCTTAAAAATGTTATAATGTCTGAAGATTTTTCATTGAGTACTGTTAAGGAGAAAATTAATTCTTCGAAAAAATTGAAATTAACAACCTACTTAATAGTTGGATTAATTGCCCTATTGGCCGTATACATGCTTTACCGTATGTTTTTTATTGAACCTGCAAATACAGAATCTAAAGCCTCTTATTGGAGAGGATTGAACTTTGCTGTGAAAGATTCTACCGATAAAGCAATTCAAGAATTAGAACCTGCTGTTGAAAATTATGATGGAAGAGATGGCGGTGAGGTAGCCCAATTCCTGTTGGCAACCCAGTACATGAAAAAAGGTAAGTTCGAAGATGCGATTACTCAATTAGAAGAAACCGATGTTGACGATACGTACTTGAGTGCAATGAAATCAGGTTTAATTGCCGATTGTAAAAGTGAAATGAAAGATTATGCCGGAGCAGTGGAGCTTTATGTTGAGGCGGCAAGCATCAATGAAAATAAATTCACTACACCGATGTATCTTTTCAAAGCAGGTTTGTGTGCTGAAAAAGTAAAAGACTTCACCAAGGCAGTTGAATGTTATCAAAAAATTAAGGACGATTATCCGGATTATGGAAATCGTAAATATGAAAAATACTTATCAAGAGCCACAAATAAACAAACAAAGTAACGATGGCTACAGCTGGCCGAAACTTGTCTGAATATAAAAAGATTTCAACCCCAAACGGTGCCGATTTTAGAATCGGCATTGTTGTTTCTGAATGGAATGATGACATTACATTCAATCTTTTAGATGGTGCTAAATCCGCCTTATTAGAGAATGGCGTTGGCGAAGAGAACATATTAATTTATTACGTACCAGGAGCTTTCGAATTACCTATTGGATGCCAATTCATGTTCGACGCCCATCAAGTTGATGGTATTGTTGCTATTGGTTCTGTAATTCAAGGAGAAACAAAGCATTTCGATTTCGTTTGCTCAGGAGCAACTGAAGGAATTATGAATGTAATGCTCAAATTCAATAAACCTGTATCTTACTGCCTCCTTACCGACAATAATAAACAACAAGCTATCGATCGTTCAGGAGGTTTGCATGGAAATAAAGGTATTGAATGCGCCATTGCCTTGCTAAAAATGATCGCTCTTAAAGTTTCATAATTTTCAAAAATTATACTTATGACATTAATTAAATCGATTTCCGGTATTCGTGGAACCATTGGTGGAAATGTTGGGGACAATTTAACGCCTCTTGATACGGTGAAATTCGCAGCAGCTTATGGTACTTGGCTTAAAGGTTTAAATTCAAGCAAAAGATTAAAAGTTGTAATAGGAAGAGATGCTCGTCCATCAGGACAAATGATTAGTGACTTGGTGTCTTCAACACTAGTTGGTTTGGGAATTGATGTAATAGATTTGGGCCTTTCTACAACACCTACTGTTGAAGTTGCTGTGCCTATGGAAAATGCAGATGGTGGAATAATTCTTACTGCTAGTCATAATCCGAAACAATGGAATGCGCTTAAATTGCTGAACCATAAAGGTGAGTTTATTTCTGGAGCAGATGGTGCGAAAGTTCTTGAGATTGCTGAAAACGAATCATATGCATTCGCAGAAATTGACAATATCGGTAATGTCGAAACAAATGATTCCTACTTGAAAAAACATATAGATGCTATTCTGGAATTAAAACTTGTTGATAAGGATGCAATTCAAAATGCCCATTTTACAATCGCTGTTGATGCGGTCAATTCATCTGGAGGAATATATGTCCCAGCACTTCTCGAAGCTTTAGGTGTAAAAAATATCATTAAATTGTACTGTGAGCCTAATGGTCAATTTCCGCATAATCCAGAACCGCTTCCAGAGCATCTGACGGATTTGTCCAATCTCATAAAAGAAAAAGGTGCAGATCTTGGGTTAACCGTAGATCCTGATGTAGACCGCTTGGCATTGGTTTGTGAGGATGGATCTATGTTCGGAGAGGAATATACACTCGTTGCTGTTGCTGATTATGTTTTAACACATAATCCTGGACCAACTGTTTCAAATCTGTCATCAACCAAAGCACTTCGTGACATCACCGAAAAAAGAGGAATGACTTATGCCGCATCGGCTGTTGGTGAAGTCAATGTGGTTGAAAAAATGAAAGCAATCAACGCTGTAATAGGTGGAGAAGGAAATGGCGGTGTTATTTATCCTGAATTGCATTATGGAAGGGATTCTTTGGTTGGTATCGCTTTGTTCTTAAGCCATCTTGCACACAAAAAATGCAAAGTTTCTGAACTGCGAGATCAATATCCAAAATACGTTATATCTAAAAACAAAATTGAATTGAATCCCTCAATTGATGTGGATCAGTTGCTTTTACAGATGACCGTGAATTATGCGCATCTCGAAATTGATACCACTGACGGATTGAAAATATATTTTAAAGACGAATGGGTTCATCTAAGAAAAAGTAACACGGAACCAATTATACGTATTTATGCAGAAAGTCAAAATGATCAAACAGCTCAAGAATTATCTAATCGTATAATTTTGGAAATCAAGGCATTAATTTAGGTTGTTGCTTTTTATTTAATTTATTTCATGTTGATTTGAACCATTTTTAAGTCGTCATGTAAACACGACAAATTTTAAAATGATGGATAAAATATTTAAACTTATAATGTTGGTTCTCGTTGCATTTCCGGCATTTTCTGGCGATGGCGATATTGTTAAAGCTACTACTTCTGATGTTACGGTGTATGCACAAGGTGCTCAATTATTCCAAAAAGCAAGTTATTCAATTTCATCGGGTACATCCGAAATCATTATCGAAGGCATTAGTCCGAGAATTGATCAAAACAGTATTCAAGTGAAAGCAACCGGTAGCGTTGTTATTCTTGATACAAAATACACCATTTATTATCCTGAACCAAAAGCTGTAACACTTGAAGGATTGCCACTAAAAATTCGCAATGATATTAAATTATTGGAAGATTCTTTGGATAAAATTGCCTACGAAATACTTGATTATCAAAGTGAAATCGATGTTTTGAATACTACTAAAATTATTTTGAGTAATAATGGGATGGTAAAAGGAATGGGGAAAGTTAACGATTCCATCAATTTACTTAAAGAAACTATTGATTATTACATGGTAAAAATGGTTGAAATCAACAAAAGTATTTCATCGCTAAATCAAAAAAAGGCCGATAAAATTGAAAAGCAGTCTGCTATGCAATTGCGTTTGCAAAAGTTAAAGCAATATCAAGGAAGTGAAGAAAGTGCCGTTGTTGAAACTGGACCAATTCACAGAATCGTTGTTACACTCACTTCTAAAGAAGCGGTTTCCGGTAAGTTGAATATTTCATACTTGGTTTCAAGTTGCGGTTGGACTCCAATGTATGATTTGCGAAGTGATGGTTTAACTTCTAAAATTAATCTGACCTATAAAGCTAAAATCTACCAAAATTCGGGATTAGACTGGGAAGAAGTCAATTTGAGCATCTCAACCAATGATCCTTATCAAAACAAAACAAAGCCAGATTTACATCCATGGTATATCGATTATTATGTATATCGAAACGACTATTATAATTATAACGCTCCAGCAATGCAAGAAGAATCTGTCATTGGGTATACAAATTCGTTAACTAATGGAAAGGCATTAGAAGATGTAGATGATGTTACCATTGCTCAATATTCTTCTGATTTTACACAAGTTATCCGTCAGTTGAATTCGGTGGAGTTTAAAATAGATTTGCCATATTCCATTAAATCAGATGGGCAGGAACATATGGTTCTAATCAAAGTTGCTGATTTGTCTGCAGATTATACTTACTATAGCGTTCCTAAATTGGATAATGGTGTTTATCTGGTGGCACAACTCTCAAAATTGGATGAGTTAGGTTTAGTGCCTGCACAAGCAAATATTTTCTTTGATGGAACATATATTGGTGAAACTTACATCGATCCAACCACTATGGAGGATACATTAAATTTAAGCTTGGGTAAAGATCCGAATATCGTCGTGAAACGCAATCTTTTGAAAGAAGAATCAAAAGAGAAAATTATTGGTGACAAAAAGGAAAAAACGATGTCTTATTCAATTGAAGCGAAAAATCAAAAAGCAACAGAGATTGATATCATTATCTTGGATCAGTTGCCTATCACCCAAAATGGTGATATCGAGATTGAAAAACTTGATATTGGAAAAGCTACAATAGATGAATCAACTGGCATTATTCAATGGAAATTCAGTATGAAATCAAAAGAATCGCGAAAAATGAACTTCAGTTACAGGGTCAAATACAGTAAAGACTACACCATAACTTTAGAGTGATTTTAGTTAAAACATTAAGAATGGCTGTCCTTTTGGATGGCCATTTTTTTTGAAATAGGATTTTTACTTCTCGACATTAGTTTGATCTTTTTTTCTTGTATCATCAATATTTTCACCACAAACAAATTTCAGTACAAGTTGTTATCTTTGTACTACACATCCTCGCAATGAAACAATTCGAAATTCCTGAGTTTTACCGCAGTCCAATTATCAGTAAAGTAAAAGCAAAACGCAAACTCGATGATCCAAGAAAAAAGGATTTTACACCTTCGGTTTTGAATTTTGGTTCTTTGCAAATACTTATTGCTCGGCATTTCGGTTTTTGTTACGGTGTGGAAAATGCGATTGAAATTGCCTATAAAGCGATAAATGAAAATCCGGGAAAGCGAATTTTCTTATTGAGTCAGATGATTCACAACCCAGACGTCAATGCGGATTTACTTGCCAATGGAATTCAATTTATTCAAGATACAGACGGAGCTCAATTGATAAATTGGGATGAAATTACGAGTGAAGATATTGTAATCATTCCTGCGTTTGGAACAACATTGGAAATCGAAGCTCAATTGAAAGAGATTGGTGCTCAAACCGAAAAATACAATACTACATGTCCATTTGTGGAGAAAGTGTGGAACCGTTCTGAAAAACTCGGCCAAGACCAGCATACTGTAATTATTCACGGAAAGTACAATCACGAAGAAACTCGCGCTACTTTTTCACATAGTACTGCAAATGCACCGTCTTTGATTATTAAGGATATTGAAGAAGCACGTTTTCTTGGCGCTGTGATCAAAGGCGAGCAAACTCAAAACGATTTTTACACCTTTTTTGAAGGTAAATTTTCAGAAGGTTTTGATCCCTCCCAACATTTAAGTAAAATTGGTGTAGTGAATCAAACTACCATGTTGGCAACAGAGACTCAAGAAATAACAGAATATTTGAGAGGCGTAATTGAGGAAAAATATGGTGCGGAAAATATTAAAAATCATATTGCGGATACCCGAGACACTTTATGTTACGCGACAAACGACAACCAAACATCAACTTTAGGATTGATGGAGGAAAGTGCCGATTTAGCAATTGTTGTAGGAGGATACAACAGTTCAAACACCACGCACTTGGTCGAATTGCTGGAACAAAAATTTACAACTTTATTTATCCGTTCTGAACATCAAATAGGTGAGGAGGGAAGTGTAAACTCTTTTGATATTCACCGAAAAGTTGAGGAATTGCATCAAAATAGTATACCTCTTGATGCATCCAAACCATTAAAAATGATTATCACTTCAGGTGCTTCATGCCCGGATGCTGTTGTTGATCGGGTTATTCAGAAAATAATTGCTTTACGTGCGGAAAATGTTTCTGTTCAGGAGGCTTTGAATGCGTTTTTAGCAGGGTAGGATCATCAATTTAAATTTCTGTTAATTTTTGTAATCAGAGATTTATGTATGATAAGGTGCTCTAAGTGGGTTCTGCTATTGATAATAATTCAACTCATTCCATAACTGTAGGCCTTTACAAAGAACCATTCACCATTTTCAAAGTGATATGCGCTCAGTTGTCCTCTTCCGGCTAAATAATGGCATTGTGTCCATTCGTATACTATACAGTAATCTTGATTCACATTAAAAATCGGTAAGGAGATGCTCGTAAGACAACCGTCGTATTTCCTCTTGAATTTTTTCCAACCGTTATTGATTCTAAAAATTCTTTTTAAAAATGATCTTCGGAAAATATGATTGACCTTTTCTTGCGTTACTATTGTGGCTCCAGTTATTTTTCCTTCTTCCCATTTTACCTTTCCTAGCATAGCAAATTGTTGACGAAAATACGTTCGGTCTTCATCATTGAATAAGGTATCTTCCAATATACTCATGGTGTCAGAAGTAAAGATTCCCAAGTCAGTATTTTCCTCTAAATTAAAGGTTAGTGTATCGTTTGCTAACGTTGAATTAATGAACTGATAGGCCATTTCAATGCTGTAATTTGTGTAGTTTTGACTACTTCCGGAAAAAGAAAGAAAAATGAAGACGGACAAATTGAGCAAAGAAATTTTTGATAAAATAAGCTTATAATATATTTTCATAGGGTCGTTTTTTCGATAAGTTAGATGTGGAGAAAATTAAAATTCCACATATTGAAATATTTAGGCTTACTCCTTTAATTCTAAATTATATACCAGTTTATAACTTTTTAATTTACCGTCTATTAAGACTTCCACACATGGCTCCGTTTGGGTATACTTTTTTTTGATGAAGTCACCATGCTTATTGTATATGTATTTCGTTTCATCGCAACGGGTCCCATTTGGAACGCAAAGGATTTCTTGATCTATTTTTCCGCTGGGTTGGTGGTACGATATGCTGTAAAATCTACCGTCTGGCAATTGAAGTTGGTATTGTGTTTTTTGTTTCAATTCATTGAATCGCTCTGTGTATAAATAATCAGGACATTCACTACGAAACTTCCGATATTCCCTGATATCTCCGTCTTCGAATCGCGCAATATATTCATTAAATAAACCAGGGAATTGATTGTAAAAATACTCGCCTTTCATAGAGGCGCTATCTGTTAGTAATGATGAAATATGAATACAACTGGTGTCTGTTGTGATGGTTTCGACATACTTATTAAAATAATAAAAGTAGTATCCATCTGTTTTGATGAAGAATTTTTGGTCTTGAATGGTAACAGCAGTATCCGCACTTCGCTTTATTTTCAAATCAATCATTTGGCTGAGTGCTCCGTTTTCATGCATCAGTAATTTATCTGATTCCGATTTGTTCTTGTCAAAATCTCCGTAATAGGAATAAATACGATCTCCCAAAGGAATACCATTCGGGTTGTAAGTGAGATTAACTTTATAAATCCCAGCAAATAAAGGCACTCCCATGTTGTGATGCGAAGCATTTTGGGTGTGATAACTGTAATAATTTTCGAAATCATTGAGGTAGATGGGAATTACAATTTGTTCTAAAGGTTTTAAATACCGTATTTGTACAGTTCCGGTATCATGAACCATCATGTTGAGCATTTTATCTTCTGTGTAACGCAATAGAAGAGTATTATTTGCTTTATCATAAAAACTCAAATAAAACAACTTTTGCCCCGTATTTTGGGTGTGTGGAATAAGCACAGGATGCGTCCGTTCCTTATCGGTATTGGTAATTGTGATGTTGAAGGTGATCTTTTCCCCTTCGTAATAACTTTCTTTATCTGTTTGTATCTCAAAACTAATGGGATGATAAATGAGATTGGCCTTTCCGCAATTAATGAAAATACTTGCAATAATTAAGGCGAAATAGTTTCTCATTCTTCTCTTCTAAAAACTGATAAAAATAATGTCTCTTTGGATTGCGTTTCAAAATCAGATGGATAACTGTCTCCTGCAAGATTGTATACAATCGTTAAGAAATTATCTTCAAGTTTGTATAATGCCATAAAATGATTTCCAATATTTTCGCCTTCTTCACCATAGATGTCCATTTTACCCTTTGCATAATTCAAACTTCCTTTATCCATGCTTTCTGCGATTAACACATAAGCTGAATCTTTTATAATAAGTTTTTGTGTTTGAAAGAAGCTCCCTGGCAGTTCTTGTCCTGCCATTTCTTGTCGAATAGGAATCCAAGTACCGTTTATACTCGGTTCATTCATCTTTTGATTCCACATACTGCAACTCGCTAACAATATAGGGAGGAACATCAATATAAATTGAATTTTTTTCATCGCAATTCTTTAAATGATTTACCAAAGTTTTTGGATTGCAAAATAACAACATTCTCTCTGTCCGATTCCAAAATAAAAGCTGAACTTATTATGATGGTTACTTGCCCATTTTTCGAATAATAAATACTTTGAATTTCATTACCGCCCTTAATTTTATCCATTGAAATTGTATGTTGATTCCACTTAAGTCCGCCATCATTCGTGAGGGAATACATCAGTTGATTTTCTTCATTGACATGCCAAATGATTATTCCTTCAGATTCGTTGAACATATAAAATGTTTCATTATTAAGTCTGCTGTAATAATTACCATCGATTCTGCTTCCTGATTCGATAAATTGCCAACTCAA
>CANJNE010000068.1 GCA_947475275.1 Flavobacteriales bacterium
TATGAAACCAACAGCGAATCCATTGGAATAGAGAATATATTTTTTATGTCAACTGCAAATTTAACTTCTTGTCCTTCTGTTAATGTGTCGCTATTTGGTATCCATGCAATTCCGTTGCTTCCGTCTATGGCCGCTTCTGGCAAAGGGCTGTATAAAACATGCCATCTATCAATTTGAGCTGGAGTGAAGTTTAGTGAATCCTCGTAACGTGATGATAATTTGATGAAAGGATAAATTTGTGCATCTACAAGATTGTCGAGAGAGAGAATTGAATCATTAGAGGTGAAAAGGGTATCTATTACAAGTTGCAGAACCCCTGCTGCATTGTACGCTTCAATACTCAAAATAGTTGAGTCTGATGTTGGAGATTCTAAAGCGTCTTGCTTCCAATATACAGCTCCCCATTTTGCTGAAGGCCCAATTAAAGTGGACGTTTCTTTACCAATATAATCTGAACCAACGAGTAACGCTTCAATATGAATGTCCTCTCCAAATACTTGGGCAATATCTTCAACAACAGTAGTTGTATCTCCTTTTTTGCAGAAAAAAGCAAACGGTAAATTTGGATTTCCAAGAGTAATACTATCGGATCCGAGTGAATTAAAAGTTGAAAACACCGATGATGGCCACTGATCATAAAGTGTTGTAATAGGAGAATAAACCAAAATGTAATGGCTATCTGGAATTGCAGCCATCATGCTATTGAAATTATCAAGTTGCGAACTGATATTTTGCCTGAAGATGAAGTATTTTTCTACCCGATTGCGACAAGCACCTAAATCATTGGCATTTCCAAAATTATTCAATGGGTTTTGCATGATTGTATCAAAGAATCTTGTTCCCCATGGTTCCATTGTTAAAGGATCAATTACCGCAACATATAGGCTCGGGGTAGTAAGACAAAGACCGTATTCTTGCTGATTTCCGTCTAAATAATATGCATTCTCATAAATTGCAGGAACACCTGAGGAACTTTTAACATCACAGGTTAATTGTTTTAGGTTAGGTCCAAAAAGCCTTTTACGTTGGCTGGTATTGTAAGCAATTCCGTTAAATCCATTCTTTTTAAATTGAAAGAAATGATCTTGACCCCATCCTGATTTCCCAACAATGTATTGAAAGGAGCTTTCCCTCCAAGTTGGATTCGGCTCATCAATAGCTACCCTCCAAAAATAAACCATACTATCCTCACAGAATAAAGGCCAATTCATTCCTGATGATGCTGAAATCCAATCACTTGGGTTAACATCTTTTACACCTCCCAATCCAGAAACCAAAGCATATCTTTTTTCCGGACTGTTGAATAAATCTATAGTATCTATTTCAAAACGGTAAGTATTGAAATCGGCTAGTGGATTCACAGTTGATGCTCTAATTGTTACACTATCCTCCGGAACGACTGCAAAATCGTATGGAATAACCGGAAGAATTCCTTCCACATTTATAAAAAGGCTTTTGTTGATCTGATTGTTATTTAATTCATCATAAATTTCATCAATGTTATTTGGGATGTCTGCCTTAACTGTAAAATTATTAATCCCAACTCCAATATTGGATTGCATTGGCATTTTAAAAGATAAATCATAAGTGTAATCTAAATTAGGTATAGCAAATACATAAACTGAGTCCAGGCTGCTATTCGGGAAATCACGGGTAATTTCTAGTGAAAAAGTGTCTGTGATAGATTTACCCAGATTTTTCAAGGTAACGTGCATTTCTATACTGTCAACTGTTAAATCAAGTTCTTGTGGTGAAAAGGTAATGTTTTGCTCTAAAAGCTCAATCTCAGGTTTTTCATGCCAATTCAAGCGAATCATCGGATCCCCATTGTAAGTCATTTGAGTTGTGGTACTTTCAATTGCAAGACCTGCCCCAGGAAATTCCATTGAAGCAATCGTCGCCTTTAGTTGTTCACCTATGGTTGAACCATAATTAATTTCCGTTATTTGTTCATAAAATAAGCTGGCGTATGAATTAAGAACATTTGCGAAACCTAAACTTATCTGTCCTAGGTAGCCAATAGCACCGTTTCCTGCAATCCCAACAAAGGTTTCAGATTTGGAACTTCCTGACTGAAAAATATTACCATTGTAACATGAGTTGGTAAAAATCATTGGGTATTTTCCGGTATTATTCCAATTTGATGGTTCGTCAATGTTAATTTCAAATCCAGTAGTTGTTGGTGCCGCATGACCAAAAAAGGTTATTAATGAAACACCTTCCTGAATTCGATCCATTATTACATTCAGTTCTGATGGGCTCAATGGTGTGTTTCCAACTTTTGCAAAGGTATGAACCAAACCACCAAAGTATTCATTTTCAATTTTCGCCTCCAAAGTAGTCATGTAACTTTGAAAAGCACTTTGCTGCGTAGCATTCGTTCCTCCTACAAAATGAAGGACATGTTTTTGCCAATCTTTTGTTTGTGAATTGTATACAGAAGATTGATTTTGATTGGCATCGAATAATTTAACTTTATCTAAATAATCTAACAATTCTTGATTCGTTTGAACAGATATTCTTCCGGTAGGAATGAGAGGTGTCCATTTTGTTGTGCCTGGTAAATTTGCAGTTATTAATGCATCACTTGAAGGTTGCCCAAATGAAGGAATTAATGACAATTCATAATTGGCAGCATTATTTCTTGTTCCTGGACCGGTTGATGTAAGACCAGATACATTGGCCTCGCGAATACCCTTCCCCATTAAATATAGTCCTACTGGTTTTTCCGAAGATAAATCGTAAATATGGTGGGCAAATCTCCTGATTCCATTGATATGTTTAGGAATTCCTCCACCATATTGTTGATAAAGTTCATTCACATTGGCAAGAATGACATTGTAGTTTCCTCCAATAGGATCATTTGATCTGTAATCAGCATAATCTACCGAAGCCGATTGCAATTTAGGGTGATAAATCATTAATAATGCCTGCTCTGGGTTAAAACTGGCAGCGTTTCCATAATTATTAAAAATTCCATTACCATTTACAGGCTTCATGGTGTTAACCAATTTAAAGGTTGAGGCATCCTCAATAACAACCGTTTGATCAGAACCATCAGATGTATTAGCAAACAATAAGGAATAATTCGAACCATTTGGAATTAATGAGATTTTTTTAGGAGCAGTGCCCAAAACAAATAAAATAGGATTGGTAGAGGTGCTGCTGGACAAATCAATTCGAACTTTGGTTTGGGTCTGGCTATTTTTAACCTTAAAACTTGAATTCATCAAACTACCTGCCGACGGATTTCTAGGGTAGAGAAATGACCAATAGTTCAAAGACTGAAAATCTGTTGTTGCTCCTTGATCATTTACAATGGAAACTTTATAATTTGTTTGTCCATTGGCTGGTAATAAGCTCGGTGCAAAAATTTTATTGAAATGAATTGCATTATACCCTTGAAAAATCGTATCGGCTATAACAACGTTACCAACTCCTATTGTATGTCTTGAATGATGGTTTCCTGTACCGGTAAAATTAGCATTTGAAACTCCAACGGAAACGGCGTTATAAATAACATTTGGTGCGTCTGACCCTTGATATATTTGATCCAATACAGTATTGCTCCAGTTTGTCCATGTATAACCACTAGCTCCGTTTACAGGAGAAAGGCCCCAGCCCTCACCGGAAGTGTAAAATGAACTTGAAGCATCCGAAGTTTTCTCCCCTTCATTATATGCATTTGAAAAAGATTGAAATTTCTCAAATAACACATAATTGGAAGGTGTATAGTTGTTAATAGCTTGATCGTTTTCTATTGCAAAGCGTTTATTATTGGTTTGGTTATTCCATGTGAAAAAATATTCTATGGAGTCATTATACAAGCTATATTTTGGATTCCCAAGGTCATCGGGATTTTCGTACAACGAAGTGTCAAGCCAGCCATCGTTTTTCTCAGCATAGAAAAGAATAAAGTCCCCGGAGTTGATTTGATTATCGCCCCCATCTTCGATATGAATTGCTATTTCTTCCTCCCTTCCGAAGATTTGAACATTAGCACTTGTAAATAATGATATTGGCACTCCTGCTGAAACTAAAGTGGAGTGATCTAATTTATGAATACCGGATTGAGAGATTTTGAATGCATAGTATTTTTGGCTATAGTTTATCCATTCATTACCATAAACTTGAGCTTTGGTCGTTTCTGATATCGAAATAGTTGTAAAGAATACTAAGAATGCAAATAAATTTTTCATATCACTTCATATTAGAAGGTTTTTTCAATTTCAATCTTAACGATATGACGTGAGAATAAAGCGCAACAGATGCATCACCTATGTCTGTAAAGGCATAATCGAGGTAAAAATTCTTGAGATTTACACCAAGCCCAATGTTTGGTTGGAAACTTAGGGATTTACTGTCATCAAAATTTTTAATGTATTGAAAGTTTGAAAAGCCTGCCCTCACAGTAACATATTGCTTAAATCCTACTGATAGTCCCAAATGAGGATCAATTGAAACCAACCCTGTTCGGATTAAAGTATTTCTTCGACCATCTGTTGTCACATCTAGATCTAACTCACATGAAGCGTGCAACCCAGATTTTGTGATGTCAAATTTTCTGTATCCGGCAAGAATTAGTTTTGGTAGTGTTAATTCAAGACCATTTTCAGGCAAGGTATTTCCAGTTGCTAAGAATACTTCTTTTGTTGCATCATCTAAGGTGAAAACCCATGCGTTGAATGTGGAAGTAACATCACGCAACATACCTCCAAATTTCCAATTGTTACCTAAATCATATTGTACCCCAGCATCTAAGCCAAAACCCCAGGACTTTGCGAAATCTCCAACTTTTCTGTGAATTACCTTAAAATTTCCACCAACACTGAGTCCTTCAATCCCCAATTTCCTCGAATAACTTGTTAAAAATGCATAATCCGCAGCTGTAAAACTGGTTATTTTATCATAATCTATGTTGCCTGCATTATCAATAAGTTGTGTTGTATTTGGGATGTCGTCAACTGCAAATCTGATTACAGAAAACCCTAGGGCACTTTTATCATCAATTTTATGCGCTAAGCCTAGGTAATCGTATTTGGCAATTCCTGCAAAATATTCTGAATGCATTAATCCAACCTCCAACCAATCATTGACCTTTGTTAAACCTGCAGGGTTCCAGTAACCTGCATTTACCCCAGATGTTTGTCCTACAACAGCATTGCCTAATCCTAAAGCGTCGGCTCCAATTCCTATCGATAGAAATTCGTTAGAATACTTTGGGGCAATCGTTGCGTCTTGGCCGTATAGTTGACATGTTATAATACTTAAAGCAAAAATGACAATAGACTTCATTTAGGTATATAAATTAAAAATTTTCAATACTAAACACCATTATTGATAAAAAATTGTATTTCAGAATTGTCGGACACTATTAAAAAGGTAAATTTACTGAATTCAATTTTTATTTTTTATTTAAATTTTGATTTTTTGATGAAGTTATTCACCTTGCCCAATTTACTAACTGCTTCAAATCTTTTTTGTGGCTTATTAAGCGTAATTTGTTCAGTTACAGGACGCTTAGATTGGGCGCCAATATTATTGCTTTTTGCAGCATTTTTTGATTTTTTGGATGGTTTTGCTGCGCGTTTATTCAAGTCCAATAGCGAATTGGGAAAGCAATTGGATTCATTGGCTGACGTAGTGTCTTTTGGTGTTGCACCAGGTATAATGATGATGGTTGTGTTGGTTGTAACCATAAATTTTGGAGGCCCAGTTTACAATCCAGAGGCATTCAGTTCTCATGTACATTACGAATGGAACACTTGGGTAAATGCACTTTTTTATGATGTTCCAAATGGTATGGATGCCTCAATAAAGTACTTTCCGCTTCTGGCATTAATAGTACCTATTCTATCGATGTTTCGTCTGGCAAAATTTAATATTGATAGCAGGCAAACATATGGGTTTTTAGGAGTGCCAACCCCATTAAACACATTGTTTCTAACATTCTTCCCATTATTGCTTTGGGTTGATTTTGAAAGATGGTCAATTGACCCCCGCCCGTATCTATATATTTTTGACACCTACGTTGTTGGTGCGATTACAGTAATTATGGCTTTTTTAATGATTACAGAAGTTCCTCTGATGGCATTAAAATTCGCAAGTTTTGGTTGGGCTGAAAACAAACTAAAGTATAGTTTTCTTTTCCTCAGCATTATATTAATTGTGGGACTGAAAGTCTGGGCGATACCTTTAATTGTTTTTTTATACTTAACTTTATCCATCTTTAATTTCACCATACAAAAACAAAAAAATGAAATTCAGAGCAGAAATTGATGTTATGCCGCATGATGCTTTACTTGATCCTCAAGGTAAAGCTGTATCGAATACAATGAAAAGTATTGGCCTACCAGAAATTGAGGGGGTAAGAATTGGAAGGCACGTTAAATTGTTTATTGAGGCATCAACAACTGATGAGGCAACTTTGAAAGTTGAGGATGCTTGTAAAAAACTGCTCTGCAATCAAATCATGGAATCGTATTCTTTTGAGATACATCCAGCTTAATCTTTACCGTGATAACGGGAAAGAATCTTATAGGGTATAAACTATCCGGTGAAGGACTAGACACCTTCAAATCATACAACCCTCATCTTGAAAAAGAAAATCCAACTGTTTTTTTCGATGCATCTTTATCGGAAATAGAAGAAGCAGTTCTTCTAGCCTCCAAGGCTTTTCAACAATATCAGTTTTTTACTGCTGAGCAAAAATTAAAATTTTTTCAAGCCCTTGAAAATGAGATGTTAGAAGCAAAAAAAAGTATTCTAACATGTTATCAATTGGAATCCGGATTACCGTTGTCCAGATCTGAAAGTGAGTTCAGCAGAACAATAGCGCAAATTCAACAATATTCAAAGTTGTTCGATTCAAACCAATTGATTCTGCCATCTATTGATACGGCAATTTACGATACTCACCAGCCAAAATCTGATATTCGAAAAATAAAGGTGGGCTTAGGTCCAGTAGTTGTATTTGGTGCAAGTAATTTCCCCTTGGCTTATTCAACGCTTGGAGGCGACACAGTTGCTGCTTTAGCTGCCGGTTGCTCCGTAATTGTCAAATCTCACCCTATGCATGCTGGCACAGGTGAGTTGGTTGGGAATGCCATAATAAAAGCTCTTAAATACGCGGAAATGCCTGAAGGGGTTTTTTCAAATTTAAATGGATTTAGCAACAATGTAGGTGCTTGTCTTGTGAATCACCCTATGATAAAAGCTGTAGCATTTACAGGCAGCATTAAAGGTGGAAGGGCCTTATTTGATTTAGCGGCCAGACGTAAGGAGCCTATTCCAGTTTTTGCAGAAATGGGAAGTTTAAATCCAGTTGTAATTGACAATCTCTCATTGTTGAAAAACATGAATAAGTGGACAGATGACTTGGCTGATTCAGTAACCAATGACGCTGGTCAATTTTGCACCAAACCTGGATTGATTTT
Source organism: Flavobacteriales bacterium (assembly GCA_947475275.1). GTDB lineage: Bacteria > Bacteroidota > Bacteroidia > Flavobacteriales_D > Crocinitomicaceae > M0103. Next base: position 7,437 of record CANJNE010000068.1, read on the forward strand.
CATTAAGTCAGGACAAAATGTGGATGAGTTTGTACAAATGCTTATTTCAAAAGTAAAAGAGAAAGGATTTAAAATGATGGTGCATCCTAGACTTAAGGGAAATTTTGAAAATCAATTGGATGATTTAAGCAAAATATTGAATATTGAAAGGCATAAATTGCATTCAAGTTCTGTTGTTATGCCTATAGCAATCAATATTTCAGGAAGTCTTTTTTTGACACATAGGATTTTTCAAGAAGAGGTTTTTGGACCTTTTTGTTTCGTTATAATATGTAAAGATGACGCGGAGTTAATCCAATGTATCGAGTCATTAGATGGGCAATTAACAGCTTCAATTTTTGTGGAGGATGAATTTCAAAATGAATCAATTGTTAAACAATGGATTTCAATATTTTACAACAAGTCTGGTCGGATTAATTTTAATAATGTGCCAACTGGTGTGAGAGTTTGTGGTTCAATGCATCATGGTGGGCCTTATCCAGCCTCTTCGGATAGCAGGTTTGGTGCTGTTGGGGTTGATTCAATTGAAAGATTTTTACGCCCCCTGTGTTTTCAAAATTTTCCGGACGCATTGCTTCCAGATTTGTTAAAAGATAAAAATCCTTTAAATGTTTTACGGCGTGTTAATGGAGAATTGTCATTCGCTGAAATTATTAGATAATTTTCGTAAAAAATATTGTAACTTTTAAATCCATTCGTTGTAATGTTTACATTTGTAACGTATAAAATTGGAGAGCTATGACTGAAGAGGAAAGAAATGAAGGAGGTAAAAGAACATCCTTAATTTTAATGGCTATAATCTTGCTTTTAATTGGTGGTTTAGGTTATATGGCTTATTTGTGGTCTCAAAAAAATGAAGAATTAAATGCTTGTTCTGAAGGTTTTACCAAAAGTCAATCGGAATTAGATGGCTTGAAGAAACTGCTGTCAGCTAATTTGGGGGATAGAGATATTAATACAGCAAGTGACTTAAAGGCTGATTTTTTAAATATGTTGCAAACTTATGATGCACTAATTGAGCAAGACCAGAGTAAGGCAGATTCCCTAAATATTCAAAAAGATAGAATTAAATCATTGATTAATGAGATCAATAGCACTAAAAACATGAATGCTTCTCAATTGGCACGATTGAAAAGAGAGAATGAAACTTTAAGAGAAATAATGCGTGGATATGTAAGTGATATTGTAAAATTAAATGAAGAGAAGGATAATTTAACTAAGGAGCTTGATGACAGAACGGTTAAGCTCAATTCCACTATTGAAGAAAGAGATGTTTACAAAGCTGATGCTGAGCAAAAGGCTGAGCAAGTTAAAAAAGGTGCAAAACTTCAAGCGTATGGCATTGCTACTGAAGCGCTGAAAATGAAGCTGAATAATACCTCTGAGGTTACAACCAAGGCGAAAAATACAGTTCAAATTCGCTCATCTTTTACTTTGTCAGAAAACACCTTGGCCTCATCGGGGACAAAAGTCATTTATATGCAAATTATGAATCCGGATGGTAAAACGATGCAGTCTAAATCCACAAACGTGGTTCAAACCGATAGTGGTACAATTTCATACTCGGATAAAAAAGAAATAGACTATAGAAATCAAAGTGTGGATGTGACAATTTATTATGATTTGAAAGGAGAAACAGCACTATCTGGAAATTATAAAGTTAAAATCTATTGTGACGGAATGTTAATAGGTTCTGATAGCTTCACACTCAAATAAAATGTTTCGATAAAAGTAAACAATGGTTAATATTTTTATAGCGAATTTAGATTGGGAAATAACCTCTGATGATTTGCGAACTACCTTTTCTTCTTTTGGACCTGTTCTATATGCGCATGTTGTTTTTGAAAAAGACACTAAACGTTCTAAAGGGTTCGGTTATGTAGAAATGACCGATACAGATCATGCTATTAATGCTATTAATGCATTGAATGGCATGGAAATTAATGGGCGTAAATTAGATGTTAAAATTGCATCTCCTAAAGGAAATCGTCCATTAAAAAAGAAAGAAGAGGTTAAAAAGAAACCTAGTTTTTCTAAAGTTCAGAGGACTAACTAAATCAAGTTATTATAAACATTAAATGCTACAATCATTATGAGTCTAGATTCGAATCATGGCTATGTTAACTTTAGTATCGACGATATTGGTATTGCCAAAATTGAATTTGGTCATCCAATGAGTAACTCACTTCCTGGGAAAATATTAGGTAAACTTGCCGAAACCATTATCGATTTAGGAGCTAATGATCAGGTTAAGGTTATAATTTTATCTTCTGGGGGAGAAAAATCTTTTTGCGCAGGAGCCAGTTTTGACGAATTAATTGCAATCAAAGATTTGGATACTGGTAAAGCATTTTTTTCTGGATTTGCTAATGTAATAAATGCTTGCAGAAAAGTACCTAAATTCATTATAGGTCGGGTGCATGGTAAAGCTGTTGGAGGAGGTGTTGGTATTGCTTCAGCTGTTGATTATTGTTTAGCTACCAAATATGCGGACGTTAAACTTTCAGAGTTGGCTGTTGGTATAGGTCCCTTTGTGGTTGGACCAGCTGTGGAGCGTAAAATAGGATTGTCAGCGATGAGTGAACTTGCAATTAATGCTACAGAATGGCGTTCAGCGGAGTGGGCAAAGAAAAAAGGCTTATTTACAGATATCTATGACACATCAGAAGAAATGGACGCTGAAATATTGAGATTAGCAAATAAATTGGCAAAATCAAACCCAGAAGCTATGGCCCAGTTGAAGTCAATATTCTGGGAAGGCACCGAGCATTGGGACATCCTGTTGGTCGAGAGAGCCGCAATTAGTGGCAACCTGGTATTAAGTGATTTTACAGTAAATGCCATTCATTCGTTTAAAGCCAAATAAAAGGTTGAAACAGTATATTTCGATGAGCTGAAGGTTAAATGTGAATTATTTCTATTCTTTTTTAAAAAATCATTTGTTAATAAATTTAGAAGTTCTATCTTTGCACCCCCAAAATAGGGTAAATGTCTTATTTAATTGTTGAATTGTGAATACATTAAGTTATAAAACTGTTTCTGGTAACAAGGAGACCGCTAATAAAAAGTGGTTGGTTGTTGATGCTGAAGGTCAGACTGTTGGTCGCTTAGCGAGTAAAGTGGCAAAAATTATCAGAGGAAAACACAAAACCAATTACACGCCTCATGCTGATTGTGGAGATAACGTAATTGTAATCAATGCTGAAAAAATAGCCTTCTCGGGAACCAAACTTATGGATAAAGAGTATGTTAGATATACAGGATATCCCGGAGGTCAGCGTATCACAACAGCACAACAAATGTTAAGTAAACACCCTGAACGTTTGATAGAAAAGGCTGTGAAAGGTATGCTTCCTAAAAACAAATTGGGTAGGAAGTTGTACACCAATCTTAAAGTGTATGTTGGTGCTGAACACAATCAGCAAGCACAACAACCTGAAATATTTAATTTAGATACATTTAAATAAAAAGCATGGAAGTAATCAATACAACCGGAAGACGTAAAACATCAGTTGCGCGTGTATACTTGACTAAAGGAACCGGAAAGGTTATTGTTAACAGAAAAGACTACAAAGAAGCTTTTCCTGTTGCAGTTCTTCAGTCCAAAATCCAGCAACCTTTTGCATTAACCAATACTTCAGGTCAATTTGATGTTAAAGTTAACGTCTTTGGAGGTGGGATAAATGGTCAAGCTGAGGCAATTCGTCTCGGTATTTCCAGAGCATTGGTTGAAGTTGCAGAAGAAAACAAAACTTTGCTTAAGGCAGAAGGCTTAATGACACGTGACCCTAGAATGGTTGAACGTAAGAAACCAGGTCAGCCGAAAGCTCGTAAGAAATTCCAGTTCTCGAAGCGTTAATTCGAGTTATTGGTTGTTTAGTATCCAAACGGCAAAGTATCTTCCGAAAGGACCCTTTGTTTGTTGCGTATTACTAAAGCCTATAAAGGCAAATAAGGAATGTAAACAGTTTTAAAAAAAGAAAAATGTCAAAAGTTAATTTCGAAAATTTATTAGAAGCAGGTGTTCATTTTGGTCACTTGAAGAGAAAATGGAATCCAGCAATGGCACCCTATATTTTTGAAGAAAAGAAAGGGATCCATATTATTGATTTGAATAAAACCATCGCTCATCTAGATCAAGCATGCGCTGCAATGAAACAGATTGCCAAATCAGGTAAGAAGGTTTTGTTTGTTGCGACTAAAAAGCAAGCTAAAGAAATTGTTGCGCAAAAGGTGTCTGAAGTTAATATGCCATTTGTAACTGAAAGATGGTCTGGTGGTATGTTAACCAACTTCCAAACGACGAGAAAATCAATTCGTAAAATGACCACGATTGACAAAATGAAGTCTGACGGTACTTGGGAAACGCTGAATAAACGTGAAAAATTATTCAAGTCGCGTCAACGTGAAAAGTTGGAGAAGAACTTTGGTTCAATCGCTGACATGACACGTCAACCAGCAGCTATTTTCATCGTAGATATTTTGAAAGAGCACATCGCATTAAACGAAGCAAAACGATTGAATATCCCAACTTTTGCAATGGTGGATACAAATTCAAATCCAAAATTGGTTGATTTTCCAATTCCTGCTAATGACGATGCAACAAAATCTATTTCTTTAATTCTTGATGCCATTTGTGGCGCAATTAAAGATGGTTTAGAAGACAGAAAGTCATCTAAAGGTGGTGAAAAGGAAGATGCTGTTGAAGAAACTGTTGTAGTTGAAACTGCATCTGAATCGAAAGAAGTAAACGAATAGTAACTATATAAAAATTATTAAAGATGGCAATTACTGCTGCAGATGTAAATAAACTTCGTCAACAAACCGGAGCTGGTATGATGGATTGCAAAAATGCCTTGGTTGAAGCTAATGGTGATTTTGAAACAGCAATTGATATTCTAAGAAAGAAAGGTCAAAAAATTGCTGCTAAAAGGGGAGACAACGATGCAAGAGAAGGTCTAATTATCTCTCAAGCAAGTGCAGATGGAAAATTAGGTGTTATATTGACTTTGAATTGTGAAACGGATTTCGTCGCAAAAAATGATGGTTATAGAGCATTAGTTCAATCTTTAGTAGATATCGCTTTGAACAATATGCCTTCTTCTATTGATGAATTGAAAGCATTGAAATATGATGATAAACTTTCTGTAGACGAGAAAATCACCGAACAAATAGGTGTTATTGGTGAGAAATTAGATTTGTCTAATTACAGTACTGTTAAAGCTGATAGAGTTGTTGCTTACAACCATCCAGGAAATCAACTTGCAACTTTGGTTGGTTTGAATAGTGGTTCAGAAGTGGCTGAAGATGCAGGTAAGCAAGTTGCAATGCAAGTTGCAGCTATGAATCCTATCGCTTTGAATAAAGATGGTGTAGACGCACGTACAATCGAGAGAGAAATTGAAGTTGGAAAAGAATTAGCTATTCAAGAAGGAAAACCTGCTGATATGGCTGAGAAAATCGCAATGGGTAGATTGAATAAGTTTTTCCAGGAAAATACTTTGTTGAGTCAGGCTTTCGTTCGAGACAATAAATTAACCGTGGCAGACTTTTTAAGTTCATCCGAGAAAGATCTGACGGTTACCGACTTTAGACGATTTTCGTTAAGTTAAAAATAGGAGGCTATCGATTGATAGCCTTTTTTTTGTTTTAGGTTTTTTAAATA
>CANJNE010000069.1 GCA_947475275.1 Flavobacteriales bacterium
GTTCTTTGAATAGTTCAGTATACACTATGTATCCACCATAACTTATTAAACCTATTACAAAAAGCCACTGCACTCCTTTTTTCCATTGATTTGGGATTTGAATACGGTGTAAAAGCGTTACTGCGAAAGCTGCATAAAACATTTCAATAATGATGGCACCAAAAACAAACCAGAGCGCCGCACCCAATGAATCAAATGCTGAAACATGAATTGTTGTCATATTTAGTGTACCAGGAGCCATTGAACCAAAAAAACTGATTGCAATACCAATTACCAGTAATTTAAGATTCTTCATACTCTTAACCTAGTTCAAATGTTGTAATTCCGAATACCTTTTGCAATGGGATTTCTGGTGGATTTCCATAATACATTCTCGCACATTCAAATACATATTCTGTTTCATAATTGGAAGATAATCTTACTGCATCCTCATTACAACAAGGGATATCCAAATATACTTTTTCAGCAGGTACTTCATTTAAACAAGCTTGATACAAGTATTCAGCGATTGCATAATTATTGGCAAACAAAGGCCCTATTTTATAACCTTCATTTGTTTTCCTAAGCACTGTTAATCCAACTGTTTTACCGTGTTCATCAAATGAACAAAAAGCAACAGCAGTTGGGTTCATGATCCAATTTGTCATGAATTCTTTTCGGTCAAAACCAAAACAAGTCTTGTCAAATGATAGTATTTCATTTAAATCGGTTCTTTCATTGATTTTCTGCACAGAAGAATGAAGGGAAAAACTTTTGCCCAATCTCACTCTTCTTTCATCACGAAATGCAATTTCAAATCCACCTTGGGCATAGAATTTTTGCATAGTTAGAACTCCATCCATCCCGATGGCAGTGCCAGATTTTAATTGACTCAGAAGTAAATCACGCCGTTTAAACCATAAAGATCTACCTATTCCATTTCCCCGATATTCTTTATTTACTATAAAAAAGCCCATGAAACCGAAATCACCATTATAGGATACGAGAGAACCACCAGCTATCAATTTTTCTTTTTCGAAAAAACCGTAAAATCCTTCCGGATAACTCTTGTAAAAAATATGCGCATCATTTATTCCAGGATCCCAACCTTCATGGTAAGCCCAAAGGGTTAATTCCTTAAATTCTTCAAACGTTAATATGCGAAATTCTAAATTCAATTACTGGTCAATACAATATTGTTAACGCTGCGTTACAAAAAATAATTCACGATTCCCTTTTCCTTTTAGGTGCACAGAACCAAGTGCTTCAAATTGAAATTGTTCCGGAAAAAGTAAAGATTTGGTTTCTTCGGTTATAGCAACTGACATTGGTCGACCATTCGATTCAACGCGTGCGGCAATGTTCACATTGTCTCCCATTACATCGAATTGAAACCTAGATTTCCCTACCACACCCGATATAATTTCTCCAGAATGTATTCCAATTCGGCATTTCCATTCAATCGAACTTTTACCGTTTTTTGCATGGAGATAATCAACCATTCCCAATCCAAAATTAACCAGGTCAGCTGCATGCGTGTTATTATTTGAACCGATTCCAGCAACGGCCATATAGGCATCACCAATTGTTTTTATCCTTGTGACATTATGCATAATCGCCAAATCATCATAGGCAGTGAAAATTTCTGTTAGTTCTTGAATGAGTTCATGTGGCGTAAGTTGTGAACTAATGGATGTGAACCCTACCAAATCACAGAATAACACACTGGTATTCGAATGGGTTTCAGGGCTGTAACTCCCTTTATCAATGAGGGCTGTAATTACGTTGTCTGGGAGCAGTACCCTTAATAATTCATCTGCTCTTTTTCTTTCTTTTTGAAGTTCAAGATGGGTTCCAATTCGAGCGAGTACCACATCAGCGTTAAATGGCTTGGTTATAAAATCTGCCCCGCCTGCTTTGAAACCCTTAGTTTCATCGGAGGATTCATTCAGAGCTGTAAGGAAAATAACCGGAATTTTAATGGTAGCGGGCGACGATTTAATTTTTTCACAAACCTCATAACCATCCATTTCGGGCATCATGATATCTAATAGAATCAAATCAACCGATGGATCGGTTTCCAAAATCTCTAATGCTTTGACACCACTTTTTGCTACCTTAACTTTGTATTTGTCGCGCAATAGTGCAGTAAGTACTTGTAAATTTTCAACGGAATCATCCACAACAAGGATGGTTTCTAATTGATCTGATTGATAAAAATAATTATCCATGGAATTAAAAATACAGGTTGTGAAAATACACTTTTACAAAGGTCAAAACGCTATTTTATCCCTCTTTTTTTCTAATTTTAGTGCGCTAAATTAAAAGCAATTCAATTATACTGCTAAAACGCAAGCTATGAGTGCAAACATTATTATTCCTGTAGATTTTTCTAAAGCCGCTGAGAAGGCCGCTGATTTTGCAATTCAATTAAACGGTAAGTTCAATTCAAAGTTGACTTTTTTACATATCATCGACAGTGAAGATAATAGGATAGCAGCTTCGGCATCCCTTTCAGCATTTGTCGGTAAACTTTCTTTAGGTTCATTTGAAAGTGAACAGCTCGTTGTGAAAGGTAAGTTCCTGGAAGATATAGGTAAAATCGCAGATGCCTCAGACGCAGCATTAGTGGTGATGGGAACACATGGAGAACGAGGAATGCAGAAAGTATTTGGTAGTTATGCTTTAAGGGTGGTTGAAAGTTCGAAAAGACCACTGTTCATTGTTCAGGAGGAATCACAATTCCATGATATTAAAACCATTGTACAAACAATAGATCTAGAAAAAGAAAGTGTACAGGTAATACGGTATGCTGCAGCATTGGCCAAACGCTTTCAAGCGAAAGTCCATTTGGTTGGAGGAAAACACGATGACAGCCAATTCAAATCAAAAGTCAACACGAACATGTTATTCTGTATTGATCAATTGAAGGAACAGGGAGTTGATTTTGAATTTCATTTCCTGGAAAGAAAGAATTTCGACGATAATTTGATAGCATTTTGCAAAGAAAATGAGGTAGATCTTTTGGCTGCTACACATTATCAAAGTACATTCTATGCCTTTTCAGATAAATTTGTTCAGCATTTGATTATGAATGAATTGCACATACCTATTCTTACAGTTGAAAGCTCTCAGACTTCCAACTCAGGTCAGTTTGGTGCCATGTTCGGATAAATTGTATCAGCAAAAATATATTGATGATAACCTTGCCCTAAATTGTCTCCAATAATATTGAAGTAACATTCATTGCCACCTCCAAAAGGTGATATGATTAATGGTTCTTTCAAAATCACTTTTTTTAGTTCCCAACCTTTTGGCAATATTGATGTTGAATCTGGTTTTCCAGTTTCGGTTGCGTGCATGACATAATAATTCCCTTTATTGTCTGTCAATTGAAAAATGCTATCTGTAAACATTACCGTTTGACATTTCTGAATTGTCTTTATTACCAAATGTCCTTTTTCTGGTTTTAGCATATCAGTTTTACCCCCTACGAAATCTACACAAATTGGTTTTGCCATTTCCACCCAAGTATAATTTTTATAATCAAGCTCTTTTGTACAGTCAGCATTTTTGCAATTTACTTCAGTATTTGGGGAACGATAAAATGCTGTTTGTTGAAATAATAAATGTCTGTCAATATTTTTTTTATAAGGAAATAGTGGTTTAAAATCGTCCCACTTGTCCAAAGGAATTGGATTTGTGCCACCACTAATTACAACCATTAATTCTTTTTGATTGATTAATTCCTTTGCAAAACCTATATGTTTCCAATTCAATGTATCCGGTAGTTTTGATTTTTCTGTTGAAAAATGCAATCCTACCTCTTTTGCTGTTTTAAGTCCGCATGATTGTATAAATTGCGACACTATAAAAATCAATACATATATATTTCTTGACATTCTCTTTTTTGATGTTTGCTGTGTCGCATAAAAGTAGGTAACTTGCTAAAAACAGCAACGGACATAATTGAAACAAAGCTACAAAGATATCCTATATTTTCGCCTACTTATTAGTAGCTGATCCCAGGACTTATCAATCATAGAAACTTAATCTTAATGTTGATGTGATTCCAATAAAAGTATAGAATTTACGCTAATGTTGTTGGTTCAATACAATATCTCTACTTTTGTACGAAATTTATAACAATTAAACATGGCAACAGCATTAATTACAGGTGCATCGAGTGGAATTGGTTTAGAATTGGCAAAGATACACGCCTCTAAAGGTGGAGATTTGGTTTTAGTTGCTAGGAATAAGATGAAACTAGATGAGTTAAAGACGGAACTGGAAAATCAATATAAAATCAATGTATATAACATTGGTAAAGACCTTTCTGCAATCAATGCAGCACAAGAGGTTTATGAGGAAACCACTAAACAAAATATTCAGATAGATTTTCTAATAAACAATGCTGGTTTCGGAGACTTTGGAATGTTTGCAGAAACTGATTGGAACAAGGAACTTCAAATGATTAATTTGAATATTACTACCCTAACGCAATTCACTAAACTTTACTTACAAGATATGGTAAAGCGAGGTAATGGTAAAATAATGAATCTGGCATCCACAGCAGCTTTTCAGCCCGGTCCTTTGATGTCGGTCTACTTTGCAACAAAATCTTATGTGTTGAACTTTTCTGAGGCTGTTGATAATGAGGTAAGAGACAAAGGAATAACCATTACAGTCTTGTGTCCTGGTCCAACAGAGAGTGGATTTCAGGCAGCAGCGGCGCTCGAAGAAAGTTCTTTGGTGAAAGGAAAGAAATTACCCAGTTCAGAAGAGGTTGCTATTTATGGATATGAATCAATGCTCAAAGGAAAAACAATAGCCATTCATGGATTTAAGAATTCATTTTTAGCAAACTCAGTTCGATTCATGCCTCGTAAATGGGTCGTGAAAGTGACCAGAAAAATGCAGGATAAGAATTGATCCATGAAAAATTAGTAGTTTTTTGGAGTAATAATAAAAATTACGAACAACTTTTACCAATCCTTTGCAAACTTTTATGAGGAAAAATTGTTGTTGATTTGAAAAAAGAAAACAATGCTCTCAAAGATCATTACCACAATTTTGATTTTTTTAGTCTTCGGTTTACGCAGTCAAGTACTGGATTTCCTTTATACCAATCAACAAATAACAACTTACAACAATCTGTATACAGTTGTATCCATTTTTACACAAAATTTTGATGATCAAGTATCTACTCCTATTACTATCACGCCTTTCACCATGGGAGGTCAAGCCTACAATACAATTTATGTGGGCACCAATGGTTTCGTGACTCTGGGTAAAGCTGCTGCTGCAAATAACTACAATCCAATTTCAATTCCTCACGTTGTTCCAGTGCTTGTAAAATAAATTCTGATGATCAAACGTTGGCTTATAATATTATTCATAACTACCCTGCAAACATTCTCTTTAAAATCTCAACAAGCGGTGCTAGGTTCATGGAATATTCTAAATCTGAAATATTCTCTTTCCGAAAAATGGAGTTTTTTTGGTGAGGCACAGCTTCGCTCATTAAAATTTTACGATCATTTTCATTATTACGAAATAAAAGGCGGCGCGAATTATGAACTAAAAAGTGCAATTCGTCTTACTCTTGGCGCTGGAACTTATCAAACATACAGCGAGGGAGGCGATTTTATTCTTCCGAAAAACAATGACGAATTCCGTATCTGGCCGCAAATTGCACTTACCCAAAAAATAGGTAAAATCAAAATTGAACAACGCTATCGTTTAGAAAATAGATTTACAAGCTCTGGGTACCGAAACAGGTATAGATATAGGTTAGGTCTAACTGTTCCGCTTTTTCATTTTAAAGAAAATACTTCTGTCGCATTAAACTTGAACAATGAACTTTTTTTTACCAACAAGGAACCCTATTTTGAACGCAATAGGATTCTAGGTGGATTCAATATCAATTTAACAAAATCTTCCAGTATTCAGTTAGCCTATTTGCATCAATTTGATTACAAAATAAACGATGAGACAGGTCGCGACTTTTTTGTTATTGGATACTACTTTGAATTTAAAAAAAGTAACGAAGTAGATGAATATCAAAAAGATTAGAAGGAGAAATCAGTAAAAAATGCTTGTTAAATTTATTTACAGTTAAATTTCTGATCCTTGAACACCACAACCAACTGCCTGAAACGCTCCTTGCAAAAATTCTTCTTCAATTTGGGATTGTTTTTCTCTGTTTCATTTGGATGTTGCATACTTATAGCGCAACGCTTACGTATATGAAACGTTGGTATATCCTAGTACTTTCTTATCAAGTTGTTTTGCAGTTCTTCCCGGAGTTTGTCGAACATCGAATATCAAGCTTATTTTTTATATGAATCGAAATACATGCAATGGTTGTAGAGAAAAATAAAAAAAGAATTATTGCTGTCGTTTTTTTTAACAAGCTGGGATAGAAATAACCTTCATTTCGACAGGATGCTACCCGATTTCAAAAATCAGCATTTATAATTGCAAGTTTTTTTAAAGCTTTATCTTAAATCCAAAATTAAAAACGATACCGTCAAGCGGTGCCCATACCTCGGTAAATTGTGGTGTGTTATTTGGTCCGGAAATTAGACTGGCAACCTTTGTTTGTCGGTAATTAAAAATATTTTCAACGTTTCCGAAAAAAGTAAAGTTTTTGTAATAACGTTCTACAACCGCACCATAAGTCCAAAAGGTTGGCGTAACATAACCGTTTGTCAAGGTTTGGGAACTTTTAAGTTCGTAATCAACTCCAATTCGCCATTTGCTCGGTAATGCATAAAGCAAATCTCCCTTTAAACTGTGCCTTGGTGTCAAAGTCAATAGGGATTGTGTGCCATTAAAATGATTGGTTGCATTTGTATAGGTATATCCTGCAAAAAATACAAAATCATAAAACCCTAATTTAAAGAATGTTTCGCCACCATAACTTAAAGTGTATCCATCGGCATTTACAAATTCAAAATTAGAACCGTTGGCTTGAAGTACTAACGGATTTTTTAAATACGTATAAAAGAACATTTGATTGAAATTGACCCAAATTTTTTCAGTTATGCTGAACTTATAACCTATATCAGCATTTCCACCATAAGATTGCTCTGCATAGGTGGTATTTCTATTAATTGGTAATACATTTTGATATCCCAATAATTCAGCTTCTTGATTAAATATACTTGCATTTCTATACCCTAAACCTCCCCCAATTCTTGTAGTAAGTTTATTCGTCCAATTGAACAAAGCGGATACTCTCGGAAGTATATGTATCTTTTGATTAAAAACATAGTCGCCTCTTAAACCGCTTTCAATTGAAATTTTCTGCCCTATATCAAATACATAATTTGCAAATGCACCAATCGTTTGAATTTCCTCATCTCTCAATACGATACTTTGCAACGGTTTTTCTTTGAAATCATCCGAGTAGAAGTTCAAACCAGATATAAAGACATTTTTATTTTTTTTGCTGGTGTAAGATAATTCAGAAAAAGAAGATACTTGGCTTCCTGCAAATCGGTAATCACCTTGCAAAAAGGTTGGCATTATTAATAAAGTCCTGTCAAAAAAATTGAAAGAATTTCTAAAAGTCAATGTTTGATTTTCAGATAAATTATGATCAAACTTGGTTTGAGTTGTAATTCTGCTGACTTCATTTTTTTCTTTGTAAAAATTTGAAGCTGTAGGTGTTTCATTATTTAATAACTTCAAATCGCCTCCTTGTCTGGTTTCAGAAGTAAAGGTACCCCCAATACTCAACTGATTTTTATCAGAAATATAGAAAACTAACTTTGGATTAAAATTGTATTTTGTGAGTTCCGGCAAATCGCTAAAACCATCTTTGTCGGCATCAAATGCTTTATGGGAATTACGCTGAGCCAAAAGTGTAAAACCAATTTTTTCATACTTGCGACTTGCAAACATGTTCACATCCAATGCACCGATATGAGATCCATTTACATGTAAGATGGTTTCATCACTGGTTGGTTCCTTACTTATAATATTGATTAATCCTGAAATTGCTCCTCCCCCGTAAAGGGTTGAAGCACCACCTTTTATGTACTCAATTTGCCTTAAATCCAGAGGCGGAATTTGCATAATACTTAAACTACCTGAAAAGCCACCATACAAAGGAAATCCGTCTTTGAGAATTTGGGTATATCTTCCATCAAGGCCTTGTATTCTTACATTGGCTGTATTGCTTGTTGCAGAAGTTTGTTGTACTTGAATTCCAGTACTATGAGTAAGCAAATGGGCTATTTTACTTGGATCCATTGTTGCTGCTTCATCTATTTCTTCGGTAAGAACCTCTACTCTCGTTGGGATTTTAGCAATACTTCTGTTACTTCTTGTGCCAACAACAAAAACTTGTGCCATTTCCTTGTTCGCGGATTCCATGTAAATAAAAGGAATTGCTTGAATCAAAGGAAAAGAAAATTCTAATTCCAATTTTTCATAACCTATGTAGGAAAATACAATAGTTTGTTTTCCATTTGGGATGTTAGTAATGATAATTTTTCCTTCTTTATCGGCAATTGAACCATTAGAAGTTCCATTTATTTTTGCTGATGCTCCTGAAAGTAATTCATTTGCTAAACTGTCTTTTATTATAGCAGTAAAGGTGTTTTGACTATGTGAAAATGTATTAAAAAGTAGAAAAAAAAAGAAAATAGATTTATGCACGAAATGAGATTTCGACGAAGTTACAAATTATACTTCAGATGGTTTTCTGACAGCATTTTCGGCAAGAAGTGAATTTTTCCGGATTCTTAAAGAGTAATTTTGAAACAAGCGTCTTCGAAATATTCAATACATCAGCCAAACTTTCAAAAACCCATGATTAAGTGCTGTTTTAGTTCAAAATTCAAATGTTTTCTATTAATTATTCATTTGAAGGATAAACTGCGTCAGCAAAAACATATTGATGATATCCTTGTCCCAAATTGTCTCCAACAATATTGTAGTAGCATTCATTACCACCTCCAAAAGGTGATATGATTAAGGGTTCATTCAAAGTTACTTTTTTTAATGACCAACCACTTGGCAAGGTTGCTGTTGTATCTGGTTTTCCCGTTTCGGTTGCGTGCATCACATTATAATTCCCTTTATTATCCGTCAATTGAAAAATACTATCAGTAAACATTACCGTTTGACACTTCTGAATTGTCTTAATTACCAAATGTCCTTTTTCTGGTTTGAGTATATTGGTTTTACCTCCAACAAAATCTACACAAATTGGTTGTGCCATTTCCACCCAACTATAATTTTTGTAATTAAACTCTTTAATACAGTCAGCTTCTTTACAATTTATATCCGTATTTGGGGATCGATAAAATGACGTTTGTTGAAAAAGTAAATGTCTGTCAATGTTTTTTTTATAAGGAAATAAAGGTTTGAAGTCGCCCCACTTTTCTAAAGGAATTGGATTTGCACCACCACTTATTACAACTTTCATTGCTTGTTGATTGATCAATTCTTTCGCAAAACCTATTTGCTTCCAGTTCAATGTGTCAGGCAATTTTGATTTTTCTGTGGAAAAATGTAATCCTAATTCTTCAGCAGTTTTAAGTCCGCAAGATTGTATAAATAGCAACAAAATAATTGTCAGAAAGTAGTGAAATTGTTTCATTGTATAATTTTCTTTTGAGCGGTTTCGCATAAAATCAGCTAATTTGTTGCCAATCGAAGTTTAGCGACAATCAAAATTACAACTTATACTGAAGATATGTTGTCATTAAGAAATTCACACTTCAACACGGACTGATTGTACCTGATTTGGGAAGGGTTAGGGCAATTAGGAACTTGAATTATCTAAGAATCTATTTTTAGTCAAATTATAAATTTATTTTTTCTTTAACCAAGTATCGTTTTGGAATAATTGTTCCCATTGTATGGAGGTAATAAAATCCCTAAAAACGGGCCTGTCGAACCTCAAAAATAAACCTTAATTCTCATGTGAATTCCCTACCATTATTGGTTTTGATAACCCTAAAATTTAAAAAGCCATTCCCCATGCATGCTAACGACTCATTAGACATTCAAATTGCCAGTTTTATCTTGAAGATCATTTTTATAAATCAAATAAAGTGAATAAGCGTGTAAAATGCTTATGGCTAAGTTCGACCATGGGATGGGATTTAATATATCTGAAACGGCAATGAGCGTTAAGATTTTATAGACTATTTGCATTGGGAATAAAACAACCGCTATACTTATAGTTTTGCGATTTGAAATCAATGCTACGCTGCTCATAATGGCAATTGAAAGGTATACGCATGAAAGAATTTGTCGAGCAGGAGTTTGAGGTCCAAAAACTTCAATAATCTGGCTATTCGAGTTGAAAAACAGAAGCGTGCCCATCATTCCTGCAACAAGTACATTTACGATGTGAGATAGGTATACCAATTTCATACTTGCATTCATTTACCTTTCCATAACAATGTTTTTGTAATAAAGTTTTGCTTGATTTTAACCCAGTTTTTGAAAGAGCTAAGGTGGAACAATCGAGTTATTTTATGGGAAAAAATGGGTGTTTAATAAAAATATTATTGTTGATTTGGGATAAGAACGATTAGCGAATTATCCTGAATTTTTATTTCAAATTTAAAATTGGCAATTAAAGATCGAATTATGTTCAAGTTGAACGGGTCAATTTGATTTGAACTTGTTTTTTGGAAAATAGAATTTACGTTGTTGAGTAACTCATGGCTGAGTGTAAGACCTTCTGAAAGATGAAATGAAATAACGACATAAGAATTTTCTAATGAAGCTTCTATATTCACGGAGCAGTTAATGTCTTCGTTGTCTTTTGATAGGTTAATGAATTCAAATAGTTTTACCCATAGTTGAATGAGCTTAAATTGTGATGTTTGTATTTCGATAAAATCATTTATTGATGTTTTGATGGACAATGCATTACTCGTTTGAAATTCGAATATACTCATTGCCTTATCAAAAGTTAATTTCAAATTGGTCAATCGTAACTCAGCTTTTTTTGTTTGCTGTTGAATTGATCTTATTTCATCAATGATTTCAGTGGTTTTATTGACCGACGACAAAATATTTTCATTCATCATTTGTATGATGCGAAGTTGGTAAATCAATTGGATCATCGCCGTATAATTTTCATTCTTGAAAATATGTTCCAATAGTTCTTTGTCTTCCCCTCGAATTCCCGTCGAAGCAAGCAGAATAATGAGCTCTTTCGAAACATTATAACCCGATTCTTGAAGGTATTCTGAGATGGCCTCAGACTCCTTAGTTTTATTAAAATAGGAATTAAACATTTGGCGATCGGCAATCTTCAATAGAACGTAATTGATATTTGTCCAGTTTAAATCTTCATTTGAAGATTTTAATATTTCTTGAAATGATTCAATAAGAATTGATGAAGAGTTCTTTAAAATGGAAATGGGCGTGTTTAATTCATGTGCAATTGAAGAGGTCATTTCAGCAACTATGGCTGATTTATCAACTATCTGCAACTTGTCATATAGTTCTTTGTTTTCAATGGTCTTTTGGTTAAGTTCGTCTAATGAATTGACTAAATCTGTCCGTGTCTTCATGTCGTCGAAACGATACTTGTAACGGATGTAAATGATTATTACACTAAATACACCGATTGTGTAAAATGCAAATCCGCCATTGCTGAAAATTTCACTTGATGTTAGAGGACTGTAGAGATAAAACAATACAATACTTAGAATAATAGATGAAATCAAGTAAATTACGGAATATTTCAACTCCCAAATTACCAGCATACCCGTTGCTAGGAAGAAGGTGATTATTCCATTAGTATACATTTGGAATCCTTCAATTTCCAAATGGCTAATTCCGTAAAATGACGTAAATGAAATTGACATCACCAATAGTAAGAGGCACAGTGATGAGGATAGTTTAATTTTTTGGTTGATAAGGAAAAGAACAATAGGAAGCAAACATGAGAAAATGCGCATGAATAAAAGTGGAAGCCAAAATTCACTTGTCAAAAAACCATCCAAAATGGTCCAAGGCAATTGAACAATACCACCTATTATTGCCACTTGAAAATTTTCTTTCTCCAATTCCGAATTCAGCTTTTGGCGAATTAAAGTATTGGATTCTCGCTTAAAAATCATTAACACTTGATTAGGCTGTAAAATTAGAAGAATTCATTAAATTCTCTGAACTATAGGGGATTTTTTTAGTAGTGGGGATACGAAACTTCCCACGGTCAGGATGGACATAAAAGGATAACTTAAAATGGAAAACTGAGTTGCTTCGCAACTCATCTCCGCTCTCCGTTCTGTTTACCTTAGGTGCTGCTTCGCGGTCTGTTTCTGAAAGACAAGCGCCCGATTTGTTAGAGTGAGGAACAGAGCGAGTGAAAAAGCATCGTTACTTGCGTAATTGCGCTTTTCTTTTTAGTAGCGGGGAGTATCCATCTGCCTAGGCTGACGAACCTGATTCGGAAAGGGTTGAGTGAGGTGGAAGTTCTTGAATTGAACGCATTTCCAATCTTGAGAAATTAAAACGTCCCTAATCATAATAAAGTAATAATGTAGATAAACGTGTTTTGGCAACCCTTTAAATCAAATCAATTGGTTAATATCTTGTCGCCCAATGATTGACATAATTTCAACGACATCTTCATTCATTTTGTAGAATATGTTGTCAACGCCGCATACACACCGTCTATATCCGGGTTTAATAAAATCAACAGATTCGAATACTAATGGATTTTGAGTAATAAGTTCAAAGTGAAGAAAGAAAGAGTCAAAGTACTTGTCAGCTTGTTTTATCCCAAACTGTTTTGCACCGTAATGATGAATACGGATTAAATCTTACTTGGCAACATTGCTCAATTTGTATTTAATCATTCAGCAACTTTTTAGATTGCTTTAGTATGTCAGACTTTGAATCCGATGTAAATCCAGATTTTTCAGCTCGGTCTAACTTTAGTCGGATTAGGTCAATTTGATGTTGTTGATTTCTTGCCTGACGAATTAAATCATTCACCAATTCACTCTTACTTGAATATTTTTTATTTTCTATTTGACTTTTAAGCCATTCATCATTTGACTCAGTAAAGGAAATGCTTTGTCTTATCATAATGTTTGTATTGTGGTGTAAAAA
>CANJNE010000070.1 GCA_947475275.1 Flavobacteriales bacterium
ATTATCATTTCAATGCCTTGATTATCAAAATCGAAAACTTTATCAGCGTTTTTTTGATGCACCATATCCAAATGAGATTGAAGAATTAAGGTTTTTCTATTCTCAAATCCGGCTGAAGCAGGCTTCTTAATAATCACATTTTTTATGGAATCTGTAAAAGTTTCAAGTCCAATATTTTTTCCAAAATCAAGCATGAATTGAATAATTCTTTCTTCTTTTTTAGAGGGCCTTGGAACAGCATTTAATGCTGCGAAATTCGACCAAAGTACTTGTGGCTCTAGTTTTTCTACTGACATATTAATTTTATTTTTTAAACGGAACAATTCTTTCCAAATACATATTTTCAACCTTGGTTCTTGCCCATGGAGTGCGGCGTAAAAACTTCAAACTGCTTTTTATACTGGGTTCATTCATAAAGCAATTTATAGGTAGTAAATGTGCCATATGCTCCCACCCCAACGCTTCATGAAGTTCGGTAAGCATCCGCTCTAAAGTTATTCCGTGTAATGGATCTCCCAAAGTATTAATTTATTTTACTTGAATAAAGGTCAACTGACATAAAACTATTTGACCAATTTCCGATATTTTATGCGTTTTGGTCCTGAATCACCTAATCGTTTCTTTCTGTTTTCTTCATATTCAGAATAAGAACCTTCAAACCAATACACTTCTGAATCTCCTTCAAAAGCCAAAATGTGCGTACAAATTCTATCAAGAAACCATCGGTCGTGGGAAATGACAACGGCGCATCCTGCAAAATTCTGAATCCCTTCCTCTAGTGCTCTTAAAGTATTCACATCAATATCATTCGTTGGCTCATCCAATAACAATACATTAGCTTCAGTTTTTAAAGTCATTGCCAAATGCAGACGATTTCTTTCTCCGCCAGAAAGAATTCCAACTTTCTTGTTTTGATCAGCACCGTTAAAATTGAACTTTGATAAATATGCTCTTGAATTGATTTTTTGACTTCCAATTTCAACGAATTCTAGACCGTTGGACACGACTTCAAAAACTGTTTTTTCAGGAAGAATATCCTTGTGTGTTTGATCGACGTAGCCTAATTTCACGGTCTCTCCCACTTCAAATGCACCATTATCTGGTTGTAATTCATCCATGATCATTTTAAAAATCGTGGTCTTACCGGCGCCATTTGGTCCAATTACCCCTACGATTCCTGCTGGCGGTAATTTGAAATTTAAATTTTCATACAATAGTTTATCTCCAAAGGATTTCCCAACATTTAGGGCTTCAATTACATTGTTACCCAATCTTGGACCATTTGGAATAGGAATTTCTAAAACATCCTCTTTAGATCGCTGATCTTCTGCTAACATTTTATCGTAATTTGTTAAACGGGCTTTATTTTTAGCATGACGCCCCTTTGGATTCATGCGCACCCATTCCAATTCTCGAGCAAGCATTTTTTGACGTTTTGATTCAGATTTTTCTTCTTCTTTAAGTCGGTTTCCTTTTTGTTCCAACCAAGAAGTATAATTTCCTTTCCAAGGAATCCCCTCTCCTCTATCTAGTTCAAGTATCCAACCTGCGACATTATCCAAGAAATAACGGTCGTGGGTTACGGCAATTACAGTTCCATTGTATTGCTGTAAATGTTGTTCTAACCAATCAATAGATTCGGCATCTAAGTGGTTTGTTGGCTCATCAAGAAGCAATACATCTGGGTTCTGTAATAACAAACGGCAAAGTGCTACCCTTCTTTTTTCGCCACCTGAAAGTGTATTTATTAACTGGTCATCTGGCGGACAACGCAAAGCATCCATTGCACGCTCCAGTTTTGAATCCAATTCCCAGGCATCCAATGCATCAATTTTATCCTGAACAACCCCTTGACGCGCAATCAACTTGTCCATTTTGTCTGGATCATTCAAGACCTCCTCATCCATAAATGAATTGTTGATTTCTTCGTATTCTTTCAATACATCTACTGTCTCTTGTGCACCTTCCATAACGATTTCTTTCACAGTTTTTGTCAAATCCAACTCGGGTTCCTGTGGAAGATAGCCAACGGAATATCCTGGCGAAAAAACAACATCACCTTGAAAAGACTTATCCAATCCGGCAATAATTTTCATTACTGTTGATTTACCTGAGCCGTTTAATCCTATGATACCTATTTTAGCTCCGTAAAAAAAAGAGAGATAGATATCTTTTATAATTTGTTTTCCTTGTGGAGTAACCTTGGAAACTCCAACCATTGAAAAAATTATTTTTTTATCGTCCGACATTATAAAATTTATTTTCTCAAAGTTAGGAAGCATTATTGAAATGCGTCATTAAAATAGAAAAATGTTAATTTCATTTATTATCAAAAAGGAATTTTTAGTGCTATGAATGAAGCTTTTATTTTTTAGCGAATATTGTCCGAAATAAATTATATTCAAAAAAAAAGATCCCGATTTCTCGGGATCTCTTTTAAAGAAAATTATAAATTGATTACATCATTGCGATTAACAATCCACCTAAAACTCCTAATGACAAACCTACAATGGTTAAAATTCCGATAAATTTGAAATATGACTTCAAATTAGCGATACCACCATCAGTATTAGAACTTTTAATATCTGAAGCGAATTTGAACATAAAATAGTAAGGGATAATGTAAATTACCATAGAGATTAAATACCCCAAGGTCATTTGACCAGGAAGATACTTCATCAACATAACATAACCGATTAAGCTTAAAGCAATCATTACAAAACCAATAATTGCAATAATGTTCGCCCATTTTGCAGCCTCATTTAAATTAGAAGAAGACTGATTTGATAAATTGTTTGTTTCCATGTAGTTTTTTTTTTAATGGTTAATAATACAGGCAATATTAGTAAAAATCTTCTAAAACAAAATTTATGTTAAAAAAACTTACAAAAATTTTACTCACATTATGATTTTAATAAAATTGATTGCGAACCATTTGCCTCAACTGGCGTTCATATGTATCAATTAAGTATTTAAGGTAGTTTGGGGTACTTTTAGAAATACATCTGGTGTAATGCTTTAGGCGGTGTTCAATGTGTTCGGAAAGAAAATTACACAAATCGATAGCATGGTCCATATCGCTTGCGGCTTCAACAATAACTTCTAAATGGTTTTGCATGGATTTGTCAACAGCAACTTTACCTTTCAGTCCGGATTCTATACTATCATAGTATGCATCCTTTATACTGAATCCTTCTAATTTTTCGATATTGAATATTTCTTGAAGTTGCTTATTGAATTCGAATTCTACCTCAAATTCCAAATCTTCCATTTCAGATAGGCGTGATTCTAGAAAACGATCTGGAAAACGAAAGGCATCCTGCCAATTTAAATAATCTTGCCAAAAACCAAAGCGCCGAACATTGTTACCAAGATCAATCAATTTAAACTGGTCTTTATTTGGTAATTTCCTAGAGCCTCTTCCAATCATTTGATGATAAAGCGTTAACGACCTCGTTGCGCGATTTAGAATGATGGTTTGTACTGTTGGCTCGTCAAAACCGGTCGTGAGGATTCCAACTGATGTAAGAATTGCGTCCGGTGTCTCCTTAAACCAAGAAACGACATCTTTTCTGTCTTTATCACTAAATGTTGAGTCTAAATGGCGGATTTTATATCCTCGCTTTTTAAATGTTTCTTCAACCCTTATTGATGTTTCTATTCCTGAATTGAAGATCAAAGTTTTGTTCCCAATAGCAACCTCTTCGTATGCAAAAAGTAATTTTTCTTGCATAAAATAATTTCCGTAAACTTGATCAGAGCTATTCACAGTAAAATCTCCATTGGAACCGATTTTGAGACCATGAAGATTCACGTCATAGGTGTAAGTTACAGCATCGGATAGATATCCTTTTTCGATAAGTGAAGCGATACTTTCACCGACCAATAGTTTCTGGTAGTTGTCATTTAATGGAAGTGCTCTATTACTACTTAAAGGAGTAGCTGTCACGCCTAAAATGTTACCATTTTTATAGAAATTGAAAATTTTTCTAAAACTATTGTAATGTGCCTCATCTACTATTACCAATCCAACGTTCTCAATGAAATTTTCATTTTCATTCAAACGGTTGTTTAGGGTTTCGACCATTGCAATGAAGCAATGGAATTCATTCTGATCGGGAATTGTCTTGACCTCAGAGCTTATAATTTTATTGTTTACCCCAATAGCTTGAAGCTGTTTCGATGTTTGTATTGAAAGTTCTATTCGATGAGTTAGAATAAGGACTTTTTCATTCGTTCGTTCAATGAATTTTCTGGCTATTTCAGAAAAAATAACAGTTTTACCACCTCCTGTGGGAAGCTGATATAGTAAATTAAATTGTTTACCATTTTTTTCGAGCTCCTCGATTATTGTTTGCACTGTCCTATCCTGGAAGGGATATAGTTGTTTTGCGCGGTAAAGATCTGTATCGATCATGTATATATTCTCCGATTTTTGGGGCTACAAAATTAGCTCCTTTTATTGGATTGACAAAACGGAAAGGCCTAAACTTAAAATTAAACTTTGATAGAACTGAACAATTGAAATATAGAAGAATTCGATGGTTTAAATTCATTTATATAATTTGAAAAAACTAATTTTACCTCTTTATAAAATGAAATAACGTAAGACCAATGAGTACAATAGAAAACGTAAACTGTTTAATTATAGGATCAGGCCCTGCTGGTTACACAGCAGCAATTTACGCAGCACGCGCAGACATGAAGCCTGTTATGTATCAAGGCATGCAACCAGGTGGACAATTGACAACAACAAATGAAGTAGAAAACTTCCCTGGTTATCCAGATGGAGTAACTGGCCCTGAAATGATGATTCAATTGGAAGCTCAAGCAAAAAGATTTAATACAGATATCCGCTTTGGTTTTGTGAATAAAGTCGATTTTTCAGGATCAATTCACAAATGCTGGACTGAAGATGGGAAAGAAATTCATGCGAATACGGTTATTATTTCAACTGGTGCTTCTGCAAAATACTTAGGTCTTGAAAGCGAGCAGAAATATTTAAAATTAGGCGGAGGCGTATCGGCTTGCGCAGTGTGTGATGGATTCTTTTACCGCGGACAAGAAACTGTAATTGTTGGTGCCGGCGATTCTGCCTGTGAAGAAGCGCACTACCTTTCAAAGTTATGTACAAAAGTAACTATGCTTGTGCGCCGTGATGAATTTCGTGCATCAAAAATTATGGCTGACCGTGTAAAAAACACGCCTAACATTGAAATTCTATACAACACCGATACTTTAGAAGTCTTAGGCGATGGTCAGGTTGTTACCGGTGTTCATGTAAAAAACAGTAAAACAGGTGAAGAGAAAACAATTTCTTGTACAGGTTTCTTTGTGGCAATTGGACACCAACCGAATACAGAAATTTTTAAAGATTTCATCGATCTTGATGAAACTGGTTATATAAAATACGCTCAACCTGGAACAAGTAAAACCAATGTAGCTGGTGTATTTGTGGCCGGTGACGCAGCAGACAAAACTTATCGCCAAGCAATTACAGCAGCAGGAACTGGATGCATGGCAGCACTCGATGCAGAGAGATATTTGTCTGCATTAGGACATTAATACGTTTCTGATCAAAATTAAAACCGCGAAAGCGGTTTTTTTATTTAACAAGGTTTATCTTGCCGTACGCTCGAGCATCGGAACAAATTTAAATGTCCCAAAATCCTCTGATTGAAATTCCGAATCACTTACTTTAACAATTTTATGCATGATTTGCTCCTTCCCTTCTCCGACAGGAATTACCATTATTCCTCCAACCTTTAATTGTTCCAACAAAGATGCAGGGACGTCTGGAGCACCGCAAGTAACTATAATCTTATCAAATGGCGCAAAAGCAGGCATGCCTTTGTAGCCATCACCGAAAATAAGCCTTGGTGTGTAACCCATTTCATGAATTAATGATTTAGCTCGAACAAACAATTCCTTCTGTCTTTCGACAGAAAAAACTTTAGCACCCATTTCACAAAGTATGCAACATTGGAATCCAGAACCAGTTCCGATTTCGAGGATTTTATCCCCTTTTTTAACCTCTAGCAGTTGTGTTTGAAAAGCAACGGTTATGGGATGAGAAATGGTTTGTCCTGCACCAATTTGAAACGCTATGTTGCTGTATGCTTGTTCAACAAATGCAAGATCCAGAAAAAAGTGGCGTGGAACTTTCTCAAATGCTTCAAAAATGGCTTCATTTTTAATTCTCTCATCTTTGCGCAATTCAGCTATCAATTGCTTTCGCATTCCTTTGTGCTTGTAGGAATCTTCTTGGTTCATTTCACAAAATTAATACGATGAAGGATTACACATGATGTAAAATACAAACAGCTTATTGTTGAAACATTATAAAATCCTATCTACATTCGGCGATAAAATCCTGAACGAATTAAATCATTGAAAGCACACACTCTATATACTTTAGCTATATTTGAAAATAAATACAAACTGCTCAAAAATGGCCATACAAACAAAGGAGCTAGAATTCAACAAGAATGACGATGAAATGCGTCTTAAAATAACGGCTTTAGAAAGGGAATTTGCCAAAATATATGAAGGAGGAGGCAAAAAGCGAATAGAAAAATTGCACGAACAAGGCAAGCTTTCTGCACGTGAAAGAATAGATTTATTACTTGACCCCAATACAAAAAGATTTGAGATTGGCGCATTGGCCGGATACGGTATGTACAAAGAACACGGCGGCTGTCCATCTGGTGGCGTTGTGGTAGTAATTGGTTTTGTTGCCGGCAAGCAATGTATTGTTGTTGCCAATGATGCAACTGTTAAAGCTGGCGCATGGTTTCCAATAACGGGTAAAAAGAATTTAAGGGCACAAGAAATAGCTATAGAAAACAAATTACCAATTATTTATCTTGTTGATTCAGCGGGTGTTTATCTTCCACTGCAGGACGAAATATTTCCTGATAAAGAACATTTTGGAAGGATATTTAGAAACAATGCAGTAATGAGTTCAATGGGAATTGTTCAAATTGCTGCAGTTATGGGTAGTTGCGTTGCCGGTGGAGCTTACCTACCAATCATGTCTGATGAATCACTAATAGTAAATGGTACAGGAACAATATTTTTGGCTGGTTCGTACTTGGTTAAAGCAGCTATTGGGGAAACAATTGACAATGAAACCTTAGGAGGTGCAACTACACACACTGAGATATCGGGGGTTTGTGATTACAAGACCGAAACTGATGAGGAATGCCTTGCGACCATCAGAAAATTAATGGATAAAATTGGACATTCAGAGAATGCAGGTTTTGACAGAAAGGAGCCTATTGCGCCTCAAGAACCTTTAAAAAAGGTATACGGAATTCTTCCTCAAGATAGATCAAAGCCTTATAACACAAAGGAATTGCTTCGCTGTCTTGTTGATGATTCAGAATTCACAGAATACAAAGAAGATTACGGTAAATCTATTGTTTGTGCATATGCCCGAATAGATGGATGGAGTGTTGGTATAGTAGCCAATCAAAGAGAAATCATAAAAAATGCGAAAGGCGAAATGCAATTTGGCGGTGTAATTTATTCTGATTCTGCAGATAAAGCAGCTCGTTTTATAATGAATTGTAATCAAAAGAATATTCCGTTGGTGTTTTTGCAAGATGTATCCGGATTTATGGTTGGGTCAAAAAGCGAGCATGGTGGTATTATTAAAGACGGAGCAAAATTGGTAAATGCCATGGCCAATTCAGTAGTACCAAAATTCACCGTGGTGATAGGTAACAGCTACGGAGCTGGAAACTATGCAATGTGTGGCAAAGCATACGATCCAAGATTAATAGTTGGATGGCCTACTGCTGAGATTGCAGTTATGAGCGGTGCGTCAGCTGCAAAGGTGTTGCTTCAAATTGAAGTTGCGTCTCTTAAAGCAAAAGGAGAAGAAATCACTCCTGAACGTGAGAGTGAACTATTCAATTCTATTAAAAACAGGTACGACGAACAGATTTCACCATATTATGCCGCAAGCAGATTGTGGATTGATGCAATTATTGATCCGGCCAAAACACGAGAAGTAATAAGCTTAGGAATTGAAATGGCAAATCACAAAAAAGCTGACAAGCCATATAATGTGGGAGTAATTCAAACTTAAATGGAAATGGTTAATTTAAATTGGCAATTCAAACATTATAATGATCTACTAATCAATGAGTTTCATGATATAGTAGCTTTGAGAATTGATGTATTCGTAGTAGAGCAAAATTGTTCGTACCAAGATTTAGATGGGAAAGATAAAAAAAGTTACCACTTGATTTGTAGAGATGGAAAAGGAACAATTGTTGCCACAGCGCGAATTCTTCCTCCAGGTTTAGCTTACTCAGATGTTTCGATTGGTCGAATTGTTACTGATCAATCAATCAGAAATAAAGGCGCCGGACACGAACTCATGAGAAAATCGATGCAATTTATCAAGGAAGAGTTTGGTGCTGTGCCAATTGTTATTTCAGCTCAAAGCCATTTGACTTCCTTTTACAATCAACATGATTTTATAGCTACAGGTAAAGAATATCTTGAAGATGGAATACCTCATACAGAAATGATTCACAAACCATAAACAAATAAAAATGAAAAATTACAATATTTATAAGGTTTTAATTTTAACAACACCTTTATTTTTTGGTTGTAAAACAAATGAAACACTGCCTTTTGTAGATGAAGTATACTCGACTACAAATGCAAAGGAACCAACAACCATTTCCTTATCCAATATGGATAAAGGAGTAAAGCCCTATGATGATTTTTTTCAGTATTCAAATGGAAATTGGGTTAAGAACAATCCTGTTCCAGCATCCGAATCTAGTTGGGGAAGTTTCAATGAATTGGAACAAAATAACAACAAGAAATTAATTGCTATTCTTGATGAATTTGCTTCTAAAGCCAATAAATCAACCAAGGACACGGTTATTCTAGGAAATTACTACGCTTCCTTTATTGATATGAACACGCGAAATAGTTTAGGCCTAACTCCAATCCAAGAAGATTTAAGAAAAATTCAAAAGATTACTTCGAAATCTGATATTATCCGATTGATTTCTGAACATCATATTTTAGGAATTGGAACGCTATTCGGTTTTGGTGTGGGTCAAGATTTGAAGAATGTTGATATGAATATTAGTTATTTCGGACAAGGAGGAATAGGTTTACCAAGTAAGGATTATTATTTGGAGGATTATATGTCAGAAATCCTTAATCTTTATGCAGATCATATTTCGAAATCATTCACCCTTCTATCTTATGGAGAGGACGATGCAAAAAATATGGCAAATGCTGTTGTTAAATTCGAAACACAACTCGCAGAATCAATGATGGGGCCTGCAGAAATGCGTATACCAGAATTGGTATACAATAAATACTCTAAAAAAGATGCCATTGCACTCTTTGGTAAATTGGATTTCGATTCGTACCTATCGAATATTGGAAGTTCATCTTTTGACACATTGATTGTTTCACAGCCTGATTTCGTTAAAAAGATTTCATCAATGTTAGAAACTGAATCATTAGAAAATTGGAAACACTATCTTACATGGAATGTTTTGAATCATTATTCAGGGCATTTAGACCAAACTTTTGTTGATCAAAATTTTGCTTTCTATGGAAAAGTTTTAAGTGGAACTTCTGAAATGAAACCCATTAAAGAACAAGCAATTGAAGAGATTACCAATCAAGAATTTGGTGAATTATTAGGCAAGGCTTTTGTCGCTCTTTATTTTTCAAAAGAAGCACAAAATAAGGTTGATGAAATGGTGGATAACCTTCTAATTGTCTTTAGAGATCGAATTACCAATTTGGAATGGATGTCTGATGAAACCAAGCAAGAAGCGCTTACCAAATTGAATTCAATCGGAAGAAAATTGGGCTTTCCCGATAAATGGGAAGATTACAATGGTTTAAAATTCACAAGCAGTAATTATGTTGAAAACATTAAAGCAATGGCTTTGTATTCTCACAAAAAAAATATGGCAGAATTGGATAAACCAGTGGATAAAAGCAAATGGGGTATGCCTGCACACATGGTGAATGCATATTATCATCCGTTGCTAAATGAAATAGCTTTCCCTGCTGGAATTATGCAAGCGCCTTTCTTTGATGAGAACGCAGAAGATGCAGTTAATTATGGTAGAATTGGAATGGTTATCGGGCATGAATTTACGCATGGTTTTGACGATATGGGTTCTAAATTTGCAGCTGATGGTTCATTTAGAAATTGGTGGACAGATGAAGACAAAACCAAATTTGAAGGTAAAACTGGGACTTTAGGCGAAACATTTTCTGCATTTTGCCCGATTGAAGGACACTGTGTGAATCCTGATTTGACAATGGGTGAAAACATTGCAGATTTAGGTGGTTTAACTATGGCTTACCACGCTTATGAAAGAACTGAAGAATTTAAATCTGGTAAATTGAGAGAGGGCTACTCCCCTGCTCAAAGATTCTTTATTGCTTATGCACAACTATGGAAAATCAACTACACCGATGAGGAGTTAAAAAATCGAATTGCTAATGATCCACATTCCCCTGGAATGTATCGGGTTAACGGACCATTAAAGAACTGTCCTGAGTTTTTTGATGCGTTTTCAATTGAGGAAGGATCCCCAATGAGGAATCCAAAGGATAAAATTTCTAGAATTTGGTAAGAAAATGTTCGGTTATTAAAAAAAGCGCCTGAAGGCGCTTTTTTTATTTAATTCAAATTGATTAATACTTTTCCTTTCTTCAGTGATTTTACTTGAATTGATTTACTGTAAGATAAAATAAAATCAAGGGATTTCACTGATGGATTAGATTTTAAATTTGAAGATGTTGAAATTGAAGGGTACTTTTTTGTCATAGGCATTTTTTGTTGCACAATGAACGCAACATAAATATGTTTATTGCCTGACTGAAAAACTTTTTAGTAAGATCCGTGCCAACGTCTCATGAACCATTCATAAGAAAGCAGGAACAATAATAGAAAAAACAATAGGCGCTCATCAATCAAATCATTGAAAGAGGTTTCTTTGTAAGAAACAGTTGCGATATCACCTCTATTCAAAAGCACATCGATGCTTTTTTTGTAATCTTTAAGTTCATTAAACACGCCGTTCGACTGTTTAGTCAATTGCTTGAGTAAATTATAATTCGCATGATTATCTAGTTGTTCAAGAGAGATATCCTCTACCACAAACACACCACTTTTTTTATAATTTTTACCGTTAAAAGTTGTGGATGCCGTCCATGTGTATTTACCTGGATTCAATTTACCCATTGAAAGTTTGTACATGTTACCTGTAACGCCAAATTGAAATTTCGATGTTTTATTGCTTTCATCCGTTAAGCTTAAATTGATAACTGGTGATGTAATCAATTCCATAGATTCATTATAGAAAGAAGCATTTACCAAAACTTCTTCATCCTTTGTAAATCTTTTTGGAAGGCTTACGCGAAGTGGTGAATCGTTTTGTTTAATTAGAAGGTATTGTAATGTTTTTTGAATAATCTCCCCAATGTGGTCAAATGTTTTGGTCCTAACGTAATCATTTAACTTCCATTTCCATAATCCCTGGCCAAATAAAACGCCGTATTTAACTGTACCTCTTTTGTTAAAATACAATAATGGGTCTGTTTTATTTATTGATCCAACTCTTTGATAAACAAGTATCTCGGAACCATAACTTAAACTTACACTTCCAAATTTTGTAGTTAGAGGCGGGAAGAATGACATTGCTTCTTTTGTTTCGTCGGTTATCTCAAATTGCTTAAACCCTGAATTAAAATAGCCTTGCATTTCATCTGTTTGAGAGCCGCCTGAATGCGTCATTCCAATCTTCAGTTTATCGATAATCCCAGAACTTGTGTTTGGCGCAATTACGTACCAAACGGGTTTATTCTTTTCAATTATTGCATCTTGAATAGATTGATCGAAATTATAGCCAGGATCAAACCATATGATCATATCAACTGCATCAATTTTTTTGTCCCATTCTGAGATCAACGTTGAAACAACCTCACAATTTTGATCCTGCTCAATCAAATACTTAAAGGCTGCAATATCAGGATGTGGTGAAGATGCTAATAAAAGAACTTTACTTCTCGAATCGATTACTTCGATATAAAATGACCTTTTATTATTCACGTAATTATACTCGTTTGTTGTTCTGGAAATTGAAACAGTGTAATTGTGAAAGCCTATTTCATTAGCTTCGACCAAAAATGAAACACTTGAAAAATCCTGATTAAGATCCTTAAAAGAGACAGATTTTGAATCTATTGTTTTTCCATTTTTAGATAAAGTAACTGTTGCCGTTTCATTACCAATTTTTATTGCTTCGACATCAACTTCAACGGGAAACTTATTATTGAGAAATGCAACTTCATTTGCAGCAACATTCTTAATGTACAAATCTCTTTTAGGCACTGTATCACCCACTCCTAGACAAAAAATAGGCGTGAGTGGTAATTTTTCAGCACTGTACAGAGGATTAGCTCCTGTATTAAAATTTCCATCTGAAATAAAGAATACCCCACCTAAATTACGGTTATAAAAGTCATTATGTATTTTTTCAAATCCTTCACTTAAATTAGAAACAGGAGCCAAAATCCTATCAGGAAAAGCATATGCAGCATTGCTGCCTACTTTCATTTCGACAAGTTCATATTTTTCACCAACTTTTGATTTAAGATAATCTCGGTACTCAAATAATTGTTTTCTGACTTCACTACTGTCTTTATAGTTCAGCATGGAAGACGATTCATCAATCATTGAAATAACTATAGGTTTTTCTTTTCTGTAATCAATGGATTCAAATATAAAACCCAAGCATAAAATCCCTATAATTGTTAAAGTAAGAAACCTAGCCGCGGGAAGCGTCCATCTCCATTTAGGATTAAGTACAGAAAACCAAGAGTTGTTGATATAGAACCAATAGGTTAACAGCAACGAAAACAAGACTATTGGGATTAGCCAGTACAAAGATATTTCCGTTACAAAATTGGACATTTTTCAAATTTACGAAACATCGCACACAATCTTTCAAATAAATTTTGAAATTCAAGCTCAGAGTTAGGA
>CANJNE010000071.1 GCA_947475275.1 Flavobacteriales bacterium
AATGAATCGGAAAAAGATTTGCTTGTTTCGATGTACTTGAAATCCCTTGCTTTAATGGTGCCAACAATGAGCTTTGGATCAAATCCAGTGATATCAATATCTAAATTTGATTTTAGAGCAATACCAGCTGTTTTGGTTAAATGTAAAGGCTCTAGGTTAGCTGATTGAATATCTAAATTACAGTTTACACTTTTGTTTTTTCCAATGTCAATAGCTCCATTGAAGTTGGCCTTTAGGTTAGGGTCATTTATGTTAACTATTCCTTTGATGGTTTCGTTAATAAAACTTGATTTTTCTACCAATATTGATTTGAATGAATAATTGGTTAAATCAATGCGATTGATTGTTGCATAAATATTATCCAATCTTAACTTTTCTTTGCCTCCAATTTTGCCATCTAGTTTTAATTGCCCGTCAAAAACACCTAATTGTTTTGATCCTGAAATTGCTTTTAGATTCAAATCCTTTGCAACAACCATTGGTTTATCTTTCGAAACAGGATGAAAATCAAAAGATTTAAAATCATCATTCGAATTCACAAGAACACCATTTTCCATCGTCAATTTTCCGTTCGCTGTTTCAATGTTCTTGCACTGTATAATGAAATTTGTTAGGGTACCATTAAATAACAAATCATTCAGTTCAACATAAAGATTACTTGCAATATTCGTATCGAGTTTTAAATGAGATTTTTTCGCACTTTTTGGCAATTTTATTTTTTGAATTTCACCAAGATCGATGTATGCGTATTTTAATTGCTGTTTCCTTTTTGATGATTTCAATTTTTTGAAATCTGGTAAACGAAACGAACCATTCAATCGGGTTTTCTTCCCAGTTTCAAATTTTAAATTTTCCAGATTTAGCGAACTGAGGGTTGATTTAATTTTAGTTTCAATATTGAATGTTTGTGTCATTCCTTCTAAAACTGGAACAAAAAAGGCCAGGTCTGCCGTTGAAACATTACTTTTTAATATTTCAGCATCAAAAACAACGCTGTCACTGAAGGATTTGAAGGATTTATAATTTTTCGTTAAAAGGTGAAATTTCTTTACAGAAATATTGGAAGATGGGGTTTCAATATCAACATTATCGAGATGAACTCCTTTAGGTGAAATGGATACATCAGATGTCCAATTTTGAATTTCCAAACCGCATTTTTCAAAAGCGGATAGTTTGTCAATGTGCACGCCTATGAGATCTTTTCCAAATTTAAACTTGTCTAAATCAACATTAAGAGGATTCAAATTCAAGTGTGCATAGTCAATCCCATAAGGTCTTGAAGTGATCTGGTTGTCATCATATTTAAAAGCCAATTTACTGATTCCTAAAGAAATTACCTCAAGTTTTAAGGGCACCCCTTTGGGTTTGGGTTTATCGCTTTTGAAATAATCTACAAGAAACTGGTAATTGAAAACACCACTTTGCTTGTCTTTATAAATATGAGAGGTTCCTTTGTCTAGTTCGGCTTTACCAATGGTATAACTGTTTTCTTGAAAATTAATATTGTCGAAATTTGCATAAATGGTTGAAACTGAAAGTAGCGTATCTGCTTTTTGGTCAAGTACTAAAACACCATCAAGTGCCACCCTGTCAAAAAAAGTAATCGCAACCTTGTCTATTTTTATTGTTGTATTCAGTTCTTTAGACAGATATGAAGCCAATTGTTGCGCCAAGTATGTCTGAAATTCACTAGTCCTAATGAAGAAAGCAAATGCAATAAACAAAATCAAAATCCACTCAAATGAGATTCCGACAAAACGTCCGATAAATTTGAATAATTTTGACATACAAATACAAATTTAAACAATCTTGGCGCAAAAAGATATAATCATTTTAGGTATAGAGTCATCATGTGATGATACTTCAGCAGCAGTATTGAAAAATAATGCGGTTTTGTCGAATTTAACAGCTGGTCAGAAAGTGCATGAGTTGTATGGGGGTGTTGTTCCTGAATTAGCGAGTAGAGCGCATCAGCAAAATATTATTCCTGTGGTCGACGGCGCCTTAAAATTAGCAGGAGTCGATATCAATGAAATAGACGCTATAGCATTTACAAGAGGTCCTGGCCTTTTGGGATCATTGTTAGTAGGAACGTCTTTTGCTAAGTCGTTTGCGCTTTCATTAAATAAACCACTTATCGAAGTAAATCATATGATGGGTCATATTTTGGCCCATTTTATTGACGACGAGGGTAAGTCAAAGCCGGAATTTCCTTTTTTATGCCTGACTGTTTCAGGGGGGCATACCCAAATTGTTTTGGTAGAAGATTATTTGAAAATGAAAGTTTTGGGCTCAACCATTGATGATGCGGCGGGTGAAGCTTTCGATAAGGCCGCTAAATTACTTGGATTTCCGTATCCTGGTGGTGTAAAAATTGATCAGCATGCAAAACTGGGTAATCCCAATGCTTTTGATTTTGCGAAACCGGTAATTAAAGGTTATGATTTCAGTTTCAGTGGTTTAAAAACTTCGATTCTTTACTTTCTTCAAAAAAAATCAGCCCAACATCCCAATTTTATTGATGAAAATCTTAATGACCTTTGCGCATCAATCCAACGTACTATTGTAGAAATCCTAATGAAGAAAATAACTTTGTGTGCTAAAGATTTAAATATCAAACAGATAGCAATTGCAGGAGGTGTGTCAGCAAATTCAGGATTGAGACATGCACTCACAGAAACTGGCCGTGAAAAAGAATGGGAAGTATTTATTCCGAAATTTGAATATTGCACGGATAATGCTGCAATGATTGCCATTACTGGCAAATATCTCTTTGATAAGAATCAGTTTGTTGATCAATCGGTAAGCGCTAAGGCCAGGCTGCCTTTGTCCATAAAGTAATTTTTTTGGAAATAATTATTGGGTTACTATATTTTCGAATTCATTTTATTTTATATTTGATAAAACCCTTTCAAAATGGATTTACGAGCAACAGCACAATTAATTGAAAAAGAGTCTATTCCTCAACTTTCATTTGCGCAATCAAAAGCAAGTCAACAAGCAGAGGATTTAATAGATCAAATTAGTAAAGCGACACAACTTGGAAATTCACAGAAAGGTAAAGTGAGTATTTTTTTTCAAAGTGATCAAGGTTTAAAGCGAGTTGAAACCACAATTTGGGCGGCCGGAACAAAGTTCATTTGCTTGAAAGGTGCAGTTTGGATTCCCATTGATAATTTGGTTGAAATTCGTTTTTAGGATTCCAATAATACCAATTAAACTTCCTGTTTAAAATTCAAAATCGAAGTTATATTTGAAAGAAACATCGGTAACATGAGAATGTCTATTATTTTTATCTTTTGTTCGCTTTTTGCCTTGAAATCCAATGCACAGAAAAATGCAACTTGGTCCATTCAATACAGTGAAGCGGATTCCAGCGTAATAATTAAAACAAAAATTGCTCGAGGATGGCACATCTATAGCCAACATATTGATCCTCTTGCAGGGCCTGTTCCAACATCGTTTTTGTTCGTGCTTATCGGAGATGTTCAAAGGGTTGGAGGTGTTCTAGAACCAGAACCAATAGTTCATTTTGACGAGGCATTTGGAGCGGAATTGATGTATTTTGAAAATGAAGTTGAATTTAAGCAAAAGATAATTTTAACTTCGCAAGCCAGTTTGTCTGTCGAAGCGAACTATATGATGTGTAATGACACCATGTGCCTGCCTCCGACAAGCGAGAAATTAACAATAGAACTAATTCCATAATTGATAAAATATTAACATGAGAAAGATTTTTTCACTAAC
The DNA here is from genome assembly GCA_947475275.1 of Flavobacteriales bacterium. Classification (GTDB taxonomy): domain Bacteria; phylum Bacteroidota; class Bacteroidia; order Flavobacteriales_D; family Crocinitomicaceae; genus M0103. The sequence continues at coordinate 3,748 of CANJNE010000071.1, forward strand.
TGTACTGCCAATATTATTTTTGTTCTCTTTGAATCAACTGCACAGTCAATTGGGTTTACCAGGCAGTGATGATAATGACTGGACAAAAAAAATTCAATGGTCATTTAAAATTGAAAAAATAGATGATCAAACAGCTTTTATCGTCGGTACTGCAAAGTTAAAAACGCATTGGCATGTATTTTCTGTAAATCACGACCCAAAGCAGGCTGATGGTACGGGATATCCTACTTCCTTTTCTTTTAAGGCTTCAAAAGATTTCAAGTTAATGGGTAAACTTGTGGATGGAGCCAAACCAAAAACTGTTGTAGACGATATGGGGACGTCACTTTATTTTGAAAATAAAGCTGTCTTCAAACAGAAAATTCAAGTATTAACAGAGAAAGAATTCAATTTAAATTTTGATTATTCCTTTCAAATCTGTGATGAGAATGGTTGTATTTTTCCACCTGATCAGACAGCGAAATTGAAAGTGGCTGGTTTTAATAAAGAAGCAAATGCTAAAAATTCTGCTTCAGATTCTCTGGTTAATACAGATTCAGTTGAAACAACCTTAAATCCCAATGCATCAAAAGACACTGCAAAAGCGGATGTTAAAGCGGATACAAAAGCAATTGTTTCTTCTAAAAAAGAAGGGGATGGTAACCTAGCTTCCAAAGGATTATTTGCAATTTTCTTTACAGGTTTTTTATTCGGATTCGTTGCCTTATTAACACCTTGTGTTTTCCCAATGATACCAATGACAGTTTCATTTTTCACAAAGCGTTCCCCTTCTAGAGCAAAGGGAATAACGAATGCTATGATATATGGATTGTCTATTATAGTTATTTACGTAGCCCTAGGCCTACTGGTAACTGCCATTATGGGGCCAACAGGTTTAAATGAGCTGTCTACAAATGTTTGGGTGAATTTGGTCTTTTTTGCTGTATTCATGGTGTTTGCATTTTCTTTTTTGGGCGCTTTCGAGATTAGAATGCCTTCAAGTTGGGTGAATAAAGCTGATAGTGGTGCTGATAAAGGCGGTTTGATAGGAATCTTTTTTATGGCCTTTACCTTAGCGCTTGTTTCTTTTTCTTGCACAGGTCCAATAATCGGAACTTCTTTGGTAGAAGCAGCTGCATCAGGTTCATTGGTTGGGCCAGCAGTAATTATGTTCGGTTTTTCTTTGGCACTTGCGCTTCCTTTCACTTTGTTTGCAATATTCCCAGGATGGTTGAATTCATTGCCTTCTTCTGGTGGTTGGCTAAATAGTGTCAAAGTTGTTTTAGGACTTTTGGAAATCGCCCTTGCATTAAAATTCTTGAGTATGGTCGATTTGGCATACCATTGGAATATTTTAACACGTGAAGTATTTGTAGCAACTTGGTTTGTCCTCTTTGCTGTTATGGGATTGTATCTGCTTGGGAAAGTTCGTTTTTCACATGATTCACCTTTGGAATACTTATCGGTACCAAGATTTATGTTTGCATTTTTGGCGCTTTCGTTTGCTATATATTTATTGCCGGGAATGTGGGGGGCACCGCTGAGTATGATTGATGGGGTAGCGCCTCCAAGAACACATTCTGAAGATAATTTTAGATTTGTAAAAGGTTCTGGTGACAGTGGAAATTCAAGTTCGGATGCTGTTTACAATGAATATAGTCAATACATGCATGAAGTGGGTGATGGATCAATTAAAGTTTTTCACGATTTAGATAAAGGAAGAGCCTATGCCAAATTGAAGAATTTACCAATATTGGTCGATTTTACTGGTCATGCGTGTGCAAACTGTCGTAAAACAGAGTCCACAGTATGGACAAATGATGCGATTAGGCCTATTTTGAATAATAAATTCGTAATTGTTTCTTTATATTGTGATGACAGGGAATTGTTACCTGAATCAGAATGGAAGTATTCTGAAAATATTCAGGGAACGATTAAAAATGTTGGAAACAAATGGTCTGATTATCAAATTCAAAAGTATGGTCAGATTTCTCAACCGCTATACATTGTTCAAGATTTGGAAGGAAATGATTTGACAGAAGCAATTGGTTATACGCCAAACATTGATGAATACCTTGCATTCTTAGAAAAAGGAATTAAAGCATTCAATGACAAGAAATAAGTCTTGAATAGTCTGCCTCGTATTCCCAGTCTTTGGTTATTTTTACAGGGTGACTCCTTTTCTTAAAACACCTATTGAATATTTAAAAGGCGTTGGTCCGCAGCGTGCTGAATTGTTGCGCACCGAAATCGGAGTGATATCCTTTGAAGATTTACTTTATTATTTTCCGTTTCGCTATGTAGATCGTTCTCAATACCATAAGATTTCTGACTTACCTTATCTTGAAAATAGTGCACAAATTAAGGGGCGAATCGTTCAAGTTTTGGACGCAGGATCAGGAAGGGGTAAGAAGTTAATTGCGAAATTTCAAGATGATACTGGCGTTATTGACTTGGTTTGGTTTCAAGGAGCAAAATGGATTAAAAACCAATTGAAAATAGGAGAAGAATACCAACTTTATGGCAAGGCAAAACTTTATGGCAATTCCTGGCATGTTCCGCATCCTGAATTGACTTTAATCTCTGAAATTACCCAGCATTCTGGATTACAGCCCATTTATTCTTCAACAGAAAAACTTTCATCAAAGGGTCTGCATTCAAGGGGAATAGAGAAATTAACTTCCCAATTGGTTAAGTTGATTAAGGATAAAATTCCTGAATCACTCCCTTTTGATTTATTGCGAAACAAACAATTGATTTCTAAAGAAATAGCATTGTTTTTAGTGCATAAGCCTTCAGATTTTACGCAAGTTCAGCACGCACGAAAACGTTTGAAATTTGATGAGTTGTTGCTGCTCCAATTGGAATTATTGCTCCGTAAGCAAATTGCAATGAAAAAGGTTAAGGGTTTTGTTTTTAGTGAAGTAGGAGAGGTTTTCAACTCATTTTACAATCAATATTTACCTTTTCCTCTTACCGGTGCCCAAAAAAAGGTGCTTAAAGAAATTCGTCAGGATGTCCTTCAAGGAAAACATATGAACCGTTTGGTACAAGGAGATGTTGGCAGTGGCAAAACACTTGTAGCCTTGTTAACCATGCTAATGGCTGTCGGTAATGGGTTTCAAGCTGCCTTAATTGCACCGACGGAAATTCTTGCTGGTCAACATTATGAAACGATTTCTTCATTTTTAAAAGATCTTCCAGTTTCAATTCGATTGCTCACGGGATCAACGAAAAAAAAGCAGCGTGTTGAAATTCATGAAAGTCTTGAAAATGGCCAATTAAATATGCTAATTGGCACGCATGCCTTGATGGAGGATACCGTGAGGTTTTCAAATTTAGGATTGGTGGTTATTGATGAACAACATCGATTTGGCGTAGCGCAACGTGCAAAAATGCGTGCTAAAAATGTAAGTGAACCACATATTTTGGTAATGACTGCAACGCCTATTCCTAGAACATTAGCCATGACTTTTTATGGTGATCTTGATGTTTCTGTTATTGATGAATTGCCTCCTGGTAGGAAACCAATAACGACAGTTCATCGCTATGAATCTCATCGTTTGAGGGTTTTTGGGTTTATAAAAGAAGAAGTTGAAAAAGGGCGGCAAGTTTATATCGTCTATCCACTTATTCAAGAATCTGAAACTTTAGATTTTAACAATTTGATGAGTGGATTTGAAGCTATTTCAAGAGCATTTCCATTACCTGATTACAAAATAAGTATGGTGCATGGTAAAATGAAGCCAGAAGAAAAGGATTTTGAAATGCAGCGTTTTGTGGCTGGAGATACCCAAATAATGGTAGCTACAACTGTTATTGAGGTTGGTGTTAATGTTCCCAATGCAAGTGTAATGATTATTGAAAGTGCTGAAAGATTTGGCCTTTCACAATTACATCAGCTTAGAGGTAGGGTGGGACGAGGAGCAGAACAGTCTTATTGTGTTTTAATGACGGGAGATAAACTCTCAAAAGATTCGTTAAAGCGATTGGAAACTATGGTATCAACCAACGATGGCTTTGAAATAGCTGAAGTAGATTTACAATTACGAGGTCCAGGAGATATTATGGGCACACAACAGAGTGGTGCTTTAAACTTGAAAATCGCAGATTTGGCTAAGGATGGTGAATTGGTCACAGAAGCTAGGGAGGAGGCTCGAAAAATTCTAAGTGCAGACCCGGGTCTCGAATCAAAAGCGCATGAAATGCTAAGAATGCTCTTAAGCGCGGTGCTCAGAAACAAACCGGATTGGGGAAAAATTGCTTAATTGAAAATTTCTTCAAATGCTTTTTTATTGTTTTCTAAAATTACCTTTCGTTTCAATTTTAGAGTAGGAGTAAGTTCGTTTGACGCAATCGTAAATTCATTATCCAATAGCACGAATTTCTTTATTTGCTCCCAATTACCAAGCTCTGAGTTAATTTTGTCAACTTCCTTTTGAATTCTATCAATAACTGCTGGTATCCTTGCGATGTCCTCGTTGCTATTAATATTATTTTCATTAAATCCCTTTTTTTCCAACCAATCTTTAAGGAAATTAAAATTTGGAACTATGAAAGCCGCGGGAAATTTTTGACTTTCACCTATTACCATGGCTTGTTCAATGAAACGTGATGCTTTTAATTTATTTTCAATCATTTGTGGCACAATATACTTCCCTCCAGATGTTTTGAAAATTTCCTTTTTTCTATCGGTAATGTGAAGAAAATTGTTCTCACAAATATGACCAATATCCCCTGTGCAAAACCAGCCATATTCATCCATCACCGCAGAGGTGGCTTCATCTTGGTTGTAATAACCCATCATTACATTCGGCCCTTTAATCTTGATTTCTCCATCTTCTGCAATGAAAACTTCAACATCATTTAAAATTTTACCAACCGAGCCAAATTTCACGCCTTTTATAAAATTGTTTACAGAAACTACAGGAGATGTTTCAGTAAGACCATAGCCTTCTAAAATTGGCATCCCAGCAGCATAAAAAATCCTAGCTAACCTCGGTTGCAGTGCAGCACTTCCGGATGCAATTGCTTTAACTTCTCCTCCCAGTGCCTCTTGCCATTTAGAGAAAATTAGTTTTCTGGCAATGGCCAATTGTATTTTGTAAAATGGACTTTTACCGTTTAAGTCAAAATTTTCTCCAACATTTATTGCCCAAAAGAAAAGCTTCTTTTTTATACCTGTTAATGTCTCTCCTTTGGAAACTATTTTTTCATAAACTTTTTCAATTAATCTAGGAACCGCTGTAAACATGTGAGGTTTTACTTCCTTGATGTTCTCCCCAATTGTTTCAATGGATTCGGCAAAATAAATGGAACAACCAACGTATATGTACAAGTAATGTAACATGCGCTCATACACATGACAAACAGGCAGGAAAGTCAAAACTCGGGAATTATTGACAACCGGAATAAGCGGTTGACAGGTCTCGATATTCGATAGCAGGTTTTTATGATTTAACATTACACCTTTAGGATTTCCTGTGGTACCTGAAGTGTATATGATTGTAACCAAATCGTCAATTTGCACATTATCTTTTCGCTGTTGTACTTGGTCATCCAGAATGCCTTCAGCAAATGAATTGATTGTTAACCAATTTTCAAATGCGTCAACTTTATCAAAAGTGAAAAGATGATTAACTGGGGTTTTATCCTTTATTTCTGCTATTTTGATCGCTATTTCTTCTGTACCTGCAAAACAAATTTTACAAGATGCGTCGTTCAATATATAATGGTAATCGCTAGAAGAAATAGTTGGGTATAAGGGCACAACTATGGCGCCAATTTGCTGAATTGCAATATCTAAAATATTCCACTCTATGCGATTATTTGAAACCAAAGCCACTTTATCACCAGGCATGATACCCATACCGATTAATCCACGGGATGCCAAAGAAACTTTATCAATAAATTCTTGGGTTGATAGCGCTATCCAGTTTCCATTAACTTTCGTCACGAACATTCGCTCGTTAGGTTTCTCATTAAGCTGAAAATAGGGTATATCAAACAGACGATTTACTTTTAACATGAAATGGTTTTTAGCATGAGTATGTGATGTAAAAGTAAGTTTTTACCCATTTCAAAATTTAATTTGAACCAAACAATTGTTCTCAATAATTTTTTATTCAATCATACAGTCGAAATAATCGATTCGCAATCGGTTTTGTTCGTTCATAACATATTAATGTTCATTAGTACTTCGTATTGGTTAATTTAGTGTTCTCTAAAACAGCTACTATGTAACTTTTACAGTTCGCAGATTGTTTTAATTGTGATTTTATTATCCAAAAAATTGAAAAGAGTTGAGTACAATAATGTAGTGAAATTGCACAGTGATCAACTGTATGGTTTTGCTTTGGGTTTTCTTCGTAATGAAGAGGATGCTAACGATATTGTACAAGATGTATTTGAGAAACTTTGGATTCACCGTAAGTCAATAGCATTCGAGAAAGCTAAGTCTTGGATGTTCACATGTGCGCACAATGCCATGCTGAATTTCCTGAGAAAAAAGCAACGAATTCAATTAATCGGTGATGAAAAACTTCCTGAAGTATTGCCTAAAACGGTCAATTTATTTGAGTCGCATGAGGTGGTAAACAGGGCAGTCGGTATTTTGCCTCCTGTGCAAAAGAGTATAATTCTTCTACGCGATTTAGAAGGTTACTCTTACGAAGAAATAGGTAAAATTTTAGGACTTTCAGATTCTCAAGTTAAGGTTTACCTTTTCAGGGCAAGAAATAAGATCAAAAAGCAATTAAAAGGTTTGGTAGAACTTGTATGAGTAATCCTTCGTTTGAAAATATTGACAGATGGCTTTTTGAATTAACGGAAGGTAATTTATCTCCCGAACAAGAGGCACAACTTAAGTCGTTTTTATTGCAGCATCCTGAACTGGATGTCGATCGAGATATTTGGGATTTGACTAAAGTAAGTGTTGCCCACAATGGCTATCAAAATAAAAAGCAATTAGAAAAAAGAAGGAAAGTACTTCCATATTTTGTGGGAGTAGGTGCAGTATGTATTTGTATCGTGGGCTTTTTTGTTTTCAATAACATTAATGAAGATGGATCTCAATTGTTGGGATTGAATAAGAGCAATGTCAAAGTACAGCAACCAAACAATAAGATTAAAACCAAAATTTCCGATGGTTCTTCGAACAATGGCAATTCAAGCGAAAATAAAAATATAAGTGCAAAAGGTATCCAGGATAATATGCCGAATAGTTCGCATAGTGAAAATATAAATATTGCCCAGATTTATTCAAATTCGCAACAAAGTAACACAACCGAAAGTTCAAATGGACATATCACCGAGTCCTTAACCAGTGTCAATGATGGGTTTGTAAACCCATACATTCAACCTCAATTGGCTTTAAAATCTTTTGACCTTTCCCTTAAACAAATCAATAATGATATTAAGCATTCTAAACCTAATCAGTCAGAAAATCAGGAAGTAAATGCCAAGACAAGAGGTTTCTCAATAAACAATTTGGGGATAAAAAGTAAAGCGAAAAGGTTTGTCAATAATGTGGACAATGCAATGAAAAACCCGGTTGCATTAATAAACTTGAAAGACAATTGGTATCAGGTTCCGGGCTTAACACCAACAGATGTTAATTTTGCATCAGTAGGATCTATTTTATCAACAAGAATTCAAACTTCTATGCGTTTGCAATGGTTTGGTAATGATAACCAGCAATTTTCAAATCAAATTGCAGTTGACGCCTATGCGCATCAACTCAAAGGCGGAATAGGATTTCAAATGAATCACAGTTTCTATGGAAACGGGGGTATTCAAAATTATAACGCAGCTTTAATTTATTCACCAAAGATTCCGCTGTCTGCCAACTTTGTTCTTGAGCCATCCGTGCGTTTCAAAATGGGAACAAAACAGTTGAATCCTGAGTCTCTAGGTAATGTTTCGCAAGTTGAATTGGATAGATTTAATGCAATTGATTATTACTCCAATGGTTCTAATCCGATAGGTAGAACGCTATGGTACCGTGATGTAGGCGCTGGTTTAATGTTAAACACAAAATGGTTCTATGCTAGTTTTCAAGCGGATAATTTAATGCAGCATTTTGACAATATTTACAGCGCTGACATTGAAAATCCAAGAAAAGCGCCTTATCACTATATGGCATCGTTCGGAGGAGAATATATGTCTAAGAAACGCACGATGTCGCTTTCTCCTTATTTGGTATATCAGCATTTTGGTGATTTAGAAGAGTTATGGGGTGGTGTTAATTTCAGGTATAAATGGATCAAGTTAGGAGCAGCCGTTTCCTCAAACTTGGAACCTTCAGCATCACTGGGTTTTAGGTTTAATCATTTTACCATATCATACAGTGCGGATTACACCAAATCTGCCATTTTAAATAAATCTCTGTTGTCTCATCAATTAACCTTGCGATTCAATACCAAGCCGTGTCGAATAGGTCAAAGAATTTTAGCCAAATAAATATGAAAAAACTAGTTCTATTATTATCGTTTTGCTTTTTGGGATTAATTTCCAATGCTCAAGATCCAACATTTACGCAGTTTTATGCAAATCCGCTGTATTTGAATCCCGCATTAGCTGGTTCTTATGGTTGCGGTCGTTTGGCAATGAATTACAGAAACCAATGGCCATCGTTGTCTGGTAACTATGTTACATATAGTGCTGCTTACGATAATTATTTCAAAAATATTTCAGGTGGCTTTGGGGTTTTGGCAACACATGATCAACAAGGTCAAGGTACCATTAATACTTCCATGATTGGATTGGTTTATTCCTATCATCTAAGATTACCCAACAGAAAATGGAAAATGTTTTTTGGAGCCCGAGCTGCATGGTATCAAAAGTTTTTAGATTGGGATAAATTGACCTTCGGAGACATGATTGATCCAAGAAGAGGTTTTATTTACCAAACCGGCGATGTTCCAAGAGGTGGGTCCCGAGGCTTTTTCGACGCTTCTGTTGGAACCGTACTTTTTAATAAAAACTTTTTTATTGGAGCAGCCGCGCATCACTTGAACGAACCTAATGAATCAATGATCATTGGAACATCGAGATTACCTATGCGTTTTACCGGTCATATGGGCGCAGAAATTCAAATTGGTAAAAAATC
>CANJNE010000072.1 GCA_947475275.1 Flavobacteriales bacterium
TGAAATTGGAAACGGAACTGTTGTAAGTGGAGATTTTACAACGATTGATTGGGCAAATGGTCCTTTCTTCATGGAAACAGCAGCAGATGTAACTGGAGGAACCAACTATACTGTTATGGGTACGAGCCAATTGATGAGTGTTCCATATGCATTGTATGCAAAGACATCCGGAAGTTCCACTCCTGGTCCTCAAGGACCTCAAGGAATTCAAGGAACAGCAGGAAATGATGGAGCAGCTGGACCACAAGGTCCCGCAGGTTCAAATGGAACAAATGGAATAAATGGACAAAGTGCTTATGAAATTGCTGTTACCAATGGATATATCGGAACGGAAGCACAATGGCTAACCTCATTGCAAGGTGCTACCGGAGCTCAAGGTCCTATAGGTTTAACTGGTGCAACGGGAGCTCAAGGGCCAACAGGTTTAACAGGTGCAACGGGAGCAACAGGAGCAACAGGAGCTGAAGGTCCAATAGGTTTAACTGGTGCAACAGGAGCAACAGGAGCAACAGGAGCTCAAGGGCCAGCAGGTTTAACTGGTTTAACTGGTGCTCAAGGGCCTACAGGTTTAACTGGTGCAACAGGAGCAACGGGAGCTCAAGGTCCAGTAGGTCCAATAGGTTTAACTGGTGCAACAGGAGCAACAGGAGCTCAAGGTCCTACAGGTTTAACTGGTGCAACAGGTGCAACAGGAGCTCAAGGGCCAGTAGGTCCTACAGGTTTAACTGGTGCAACAGGAGCAACAGGAGCAACAGGAGCTCAAGGGCCAGCAGGTCCAATTGGTTTAACCGGAGCAACTGGTTCGGTTGGTGCAACTGGTGCTCAAGGTATTCAAGGTTTAACTGGTGCAACAGGAGCAACTGGTGCTCAAGGTATTCAAGGTTTAACTGGTGCAACAGGAGCAACAGGAGCTCAAGGGCCAACAGGTTTAACAGGTGCAACGGGAGCAACAGGAGCAACAGGAGCTCAAGGTCCTACAGGTTTAACTGGTGCAACAGGAGCAACGGGAGCTCAAGGTCCAATAGGTTTAACTGGAGCAACAGGTGCAACAGGTGCAACAGGTTTACTGCCTAATGGAACAGCTGCAGGAAACACACCCTATTGGGATGGAACATCGTGGATTACCAATTCCAGTAATATTTTTAATAATGGCGGAAACGTTGGGATAGGAACAACAACCCCTTCAGATAAACTTTATGTTCTCAGCGCAAATAGCAATAGGATTAGCATTGAAGTTCAGGATAACGGTTTTGCTGGTTTCCGTTCGAAAAATTCTGTTGCAGAATATTTTGCTGGAATTAACACCTATTCAGATAGATACATAATCTATGATAACATTAATGGTCAAGAAAGATTTACTTTGCTTCCAAATGGTAATATTGGAATCGGAACACTTGCTCCAACAGAAAAACTTGAAGTAGCAGGTAATATGCAACTTAATGGCACATTAAATAACATGCGAGTAGGAAATATCGGAACTGGATTGAACAATGTTGTTTTTGGTAATAATGCATCCAACTACACGTCAAACGGTGACGATAATACCATAATTGGAAATAGTGCAATGGCATATTCAGTAACTGGAAACAATAGTGTAGCCGTTGGTGCCTATGCATTAAATAACAACATTTCTGGCCATACAAATGTGGCAGTTGGAATGGCTGCCTTAATTAATAATACAGTGGGTATTCAAAACAATGCTCTTGGTTGGTTAGCGTTGCAATCAAACACTACAGGAAGTCAGAATACCGCCATTGGTAATTATGCTGATGTTGCTTTTGGAAATTTAACCAATGCCACAGCAATAGGTAATTCTGCATTGGTAGATGCAAGCAATAAAATACAATTAGGAAACACAGATGTTTCATTAATAAATACTAGCGGTTATTATCAAGGTGCAGGATTTAAAACGCCAACAGGAACATCAACACAATATCTGATGGCGGACGGTAGTGTGAGTACTGGTGCTACAGGTCCTCAAGGTCCAGCTGGACCAACAGGAGCAACGGGAGCAACTGGTTTACTGCCTAATGGAACAGATGCAGGAAACACACCTTATTGGGATGGGACTTCATGGATTACAAATAGCAGTAATATTTATAATAATGGAGGTAATGTAGGTATAGGAACAGTTTCTCCTATAGTTCCTTTAGATGTTAGGGCAAGTGGCAATACTGGTATTGCGGCTTTCAAAACTAATTTAAACAACGCTTGGGGGTATATTTCAATAGGAAATAATACTACCGGTGCTAGTGGTGGTGGAGGTTTAATGTTAGGGTACACGCCTTCAAATGTAGCTGTAATAAGAAACATTTATAATAGTCCTATGACATTATGGTCGAATAACACAGAAAGAATGAGAATTACTGAATCTGGAGATGTTGGTATTGGAACAACAACTCCCACTGCTAAATTAGATGTGGCAGGTACGATTAAAATTGCTGATGGAACACAAGGTGCAGGAAAAGTGTTAACTTCAGATGCTACAGGTATTGCAACATGGCAAGCTGTTCCTGGAAATATCGTTTCTGCTACCTACAGTCAAGCTGCTGCTCCTTTTACATTGTCTAATGTGGCTGCATATACTTTTTTAGGAAGTACACAAACGGTTACCATCACTGCAGGGCAAAAGATAGAGGTTACGGCAACAGCTGCACTTGGTACGACCATTGCTGGAGGTGCTACCCTGCCGAGATTGGCAATTGGTCAAAAGTTGTCGACCGCAACTAATCCATCTGATAATGCCGGAGACTATATCATGAACATTCAGGCTCCACAAAATTCCAAATTGCCATACACACTAAACACGATTTTTACAAATCTTCCAGCTGGAACTTATCAATTTGGAATGATTTACTTGGGTAATGGCACAAATTGGAACAATAATGATTGGACACGAGTGAGTGTTACAGTTATTAATCCATAATATTATAAACAGATTCATAACAAAGTTAAGTCGTCTTTTGGACGACTTCTTTGTTTGTATCTAAATCGGTATAAACGCTATAAAGGTTCGCAGTGATACAAGCAACCAGCAGAGAAAATCATCAATCAAAACAATTAATATAAAAGAAATATGTCAAAATCATCAATCCATAATTTAAGTCGTTTTTGTCTTTTCACATTAACTACTTTATTCATTTCTCTATCCGCATTGGGTCAGAAAAAATCAGCAAACAATTCCATTTCATGCCAAATTGCGACCATTCAGCGTGATACAGTTCTGGTACGATTAAAAGAATACCCCGCACAAGTAAAAATATTGGAAGCCTATCAAAAACAACTTCAAGCTGCTTACGAATTTAAAAAACTTGAATTTGATACCAAGTTGAAGGATTATCAAGAACAAGAAGCAAGTCTTACAGATGAGCAAAAACAATCAAATGTGCTAGAATTGCAAAACATGGATAATGAATTGAAAAAATTCAGTCAAGAGGCAAACGATAACTTGGTAAAAAAACAACAGGAGCTGCTATTGCCAATGTATGATAAGATAAATAAAGCAATAATTCAAGTAGCTTCAGAACATGGTTTTTTACAGGTTATTGACAGTAAAACATGTTACTATTTTGATCCTAAATGCGATGCAACGCAGTTGGTAATTGATGAGGCTAATAAATAGAAAATTGTGAAAATAAACTCGAGTAGATTTTAAATAATTTGGTTTATTGAAATGTTTAAAAAAAAAATTGTGAAGTCGCTAACTTTTCTTGCATTCCTTTTAATTCTCAATCCATATACTGCCGATTCACAGAGTGCGCGTATATCAGCTCAAAAATCACTGATTACAACTGATACCTTAACACCTGATGAGATTATTCTTCAGTTGTATAATTATAAAAATTGGGGCAATGAACCCGTTTCAATTAACGAGTGGGAACAAATTAAAACCATTCTACTTGAACGTAAAAACAAATCTTTATCGCTGAGAGATGAATACTTTTTTTGCTTGATTGAATGCAACAAATGGTCAGTATCAAAACAAATTGGGAAGGCCTTGTATTGCCTTGATAGTTTTTACAAAAAGGTAAAAGCATTAAAAAATGATGAATACTTAATTAATATTTATCAATTGTATATAAAGATTTATGAAGAGTCTAATATGATTGATGATGCGTTGAAATATACAAGACTACTCTATGCTTTAAAATCCAAAAACAAATCATATGCTGAAATAATGGCGTTAAGTAACGTATTTGTATGGAAGTTTTTTGTTTACGGTGGCTCTAAGAACAGTCCTGAACTATATCAAGAGGCACAAAAATTAGGTGAAAAACGAATCAACCATTATGAGAAGCACCCATCTATGGATGCCAATATTGCAGATGATTATAAGGTCAATATTATGGTGCTACTGCGCTTAAAAAACTGGTCAAAAGCTATAGAAGTTTCGCATAAAGCTTTAAAATATCATCTGAAAACCTATATAAAATTAGATGAAGGATCTCTTAATTATGCAAGAAAAATGATGTGCTATTTAGCCATTTCCCATGCGCATTTGAATAATAAAGACAGTGCTTTAATTTACATCAACAACCCAATTATGTTGCAAAGTACTTCCACAGATCGAAATGTCTACTTATCTGATAAAAAAGGTTATCTGGATGCTGATGAAATTTTAGAACGCATCAATGTTTTAATGCTAGTCAAAGAATATAAGGAGGCCGCTCAATTGTTATATAAGGTTGTTTATTCTGAATATAAATTGAGAGATAAAGACATACGTGAATATGCCTTGAGTTCTTTTGCTGACGTTTTCGAGTCTGTAGGCATGTATAAAGAAGCAGCGGAAGGATATAAATTAATGGCAAACATGACCGATTCAACAAGTCAGGAGGAGATCAATACGCTTATTGAAAAACAAACCGTTCATAATCGGATAGAACTGGCAAACATCAATGAAATCAATGCTAAAAAGGATGAATTAGCGCAAAAACAATTGGAACGACAAATACTGGTTCGCAATTTATTTATTGCTGGGTTTTCCTTATTCTTAATTTTTTCAATCCTAATTTTGTTTCAACGCAATAGCATTAAAAAAGGGAAGAAATTAAGCGACGAATTACTTTTAAATATTTTACCTTTTTCAATTGCTGAAGAATTAAAACAAAAAGGGAAAGCGGAATCTAAGTTTATTAATGAGGTAACTGTTTTGTTTACCGATTTTAAAGGTTTTACGCAACTGTCGGAACAATTCACAGCCCAAGAGCTCGTTGCTGAAATAAATGAATGTTTTTCAGCATTTGATAAAATAATGGAAAAGTACAACATAGAAAAAATCAAAACTATCGGTGACGCATATATGGCAGCTGGTGGCTTACCTACATCAAACCATACCCATGCATTGGATGTGGTCAATGCCGCACTTGACATTCAGCAATATATGGCAGATTATAAAAATAATCGAGAGAAAGCAGGTAAATTGTTTTTTGAAATACGCATTGGTGTGCACTCAGGGCCGGTTGTTGCCGGAATTGTAGGTATTAAGAAATTTGCTTATGACATATGGGGAGACACCGTAAATACTGCAAGTAGAATGGAGAGCAGTGGAGAAGTAGGAAAAGTTAATGTTTCTGAAACTACCTATCAGTTAACCAAAGAACTGTTTAACTTTGAATATCGTGGAAAAATCGCTGCAAAAGGAAAAGGAGCAATCAATATGTACTTTGCAGAACATTTGTCATAACAGCAACCTTCCAACAGTAAGTTGGAGGAAACAAAGCATTTAATGAAAAAAAAAATGTTCAAAATTCATCATATAATATTCTTGTTTCCACTGCTCTTTACTGCTCCTTATTTAGCTCAGAATAACTACACTAAAATATTTCCAGAATATTTGGTAGAAAAAGAATTTATTTCTGTTGAAGATGGTCTTGCATCAAGAGAAATCTATTGTGTAGCTCAAGATAAAAATGGATTCATTTGGTTTGGGACAAAATTTGGATTGAACCGCTATGATGGAAAGAATTTTAAACTCTTTACTACCCAGGACGGACTTTCTTCAAATATTATTTCTAATATGTTTGTCGATGCAAACAATCATTTGATTATACAACATGGCAATCGATGGTCACCCCATGTAACAACTGGTAAAATAGACGTGTTTGATGTAAATACTTTTAAAACGGAACCGTACAAAAAGAAAATACATACCTCAAAATTCATTGAAAAAAACAGCTGGATATATAATTATTTAGACAAGGACTTGATATATAAAATAGGAACTGTTTCTGGAAATAATTATGAAAACAAAATGATACAAGTTGGACCAAACTCACGCATTTATTTCATGCCAGAGAAAAAAGAGCAAATGGTATTTTCGGAAAATGATGGTCTCTATTATATTGAAGATAATGTAAAAATAAAATTGCTGAATAATTCAGATCTTTTTGAAGGTGACAAGGGTAGAATTAATTATTTTCTTAAAGATGCATTAGGTAACCTTTGGATTTGCATGCCTCAAGGCGTTTATAAAATAAAATTAAAGAAGAATTACTTTTATTCGTACTTCACAAATTATCAACAAAATTTATATCCATGGCCACAAGCAAGAGGTATTTATGTTGATCTCGATAAAGATGGTCAAAAGGTGGTATATGCTAATGTAATGGCATCGATATTTTCTTTTGGACAGGGACTAAATCAAAAAATTATTGGATTAGGATGGGGAATAATTGCAATAAAAAATCTACTCTATTACTGCGGAAATTATTTAAATGAAGTTGACAAAAATACACTTAAGCCCATTCGAAGTACAAAACTGTTCAATTCAAATGAGAAATATACAACATGTGTGTTTCAATACTCGGATTCTATTTTATATTTAGGAACCTCTAACTCCATTTTAGCTTATAATCGCTTAAACCAATTGACATGGGAACTTCCAAAAAGCTCCGAAAAAATACCAACCGTCAAAGAAGTATATAGGATTGTAAGAACGTCTAATGGCATTACCGCGGTGGCTGAAAATGGGATTTACATTATTAAAAATGGCAAAATATGCGATTATTATGGCCCTCAAACTAAAGACAAAAGCAGATATATTCCAATACAGTCAGCACTTGATATTCATGAAGACAAAAACAAATGCCTATGGATTGCTACAAATGGGGATGGTTTAGTTAAATGGGATTGGAAAAAGAAAGGGGGAAATCAAAAAACTATTTCATACACCTTGAAGGATGGTTTACCTTCATTAATTCTATATCGCATTGAAGAAGATGATCATGACAATTTATGGGTGAGCACAGATGACGGAATTATGCGTTTTAATTTATATTCCGCGCAGATTAAATTGTATAAATCCGAGGATGGTCTACCGCACAATGAATTCAATCGCACATCATCATTCAAATCAGATGATGGTTGGATTTATTTTGGAGGGATGAATGGTGTTGTTGGTTTTAATCCTTCAGATTTCAATCTAAAAAAAGAAAAACAAAATATACCATTTCATGTTGTGGGTATTACCAAATATACGAAAGATGCAGCACTCAATATTCCCTGGTCTTTGAACAAGAACAATCCAAGTATTGATTGGTTTCCAACCGATAGGTTAATTAAAATTGAATTTGCTTTATTGGATTATCAGTCCGGTAAAAAAAAGTATGCTTATCGAATAAATGGGGTGCAAAATGAATGGATCTACACCTATGATCAAAGCATAAGTATCGGAAGTATTCCTTATGGATCTCATACCATAGAAATCAAAGCGCAGCTAGAAGATGGCACATGGTTAACCAATCATTTAATGATCCCCATTGATGTAATTCCACCATTTTATTTACAGGCTTGGTTTATTTGCCTTGCATCCTTAATACTTATCACTTTGATAATTTTTATCATTTGGTACAGAAGTAAATTACTCAAGGTACAAAATATCAAACTCGAAAAATTGGTTTCACAAAGGACAGACGACCTAAACACTGCTCTCGGGGATAAAGATGTCCTAATGAAAGAACTACACCACCGGGTTAAAAACAATTTACAAATCATTAATGGCTTATTTGAATTGCAAAAAGAGCAATTACAAGACGAAAAAGCTATAGAAGCATTAAATGAGGGTCAAATCAGGTTGGCCAGTATTGCGTTAATTCATCAGAACTTCTATGGTGGCACCAATCTAGAATTCATATTATTCAAAACGTTTTTAACGGATCTGGTGATAGCCGTAAAACAACTTTTTGAAAATGAGCAACGAATTATTGATTGTGCCATTCACTGTGATGATATTAGTATAGATATCAATACCGCTATTCCACTTGGCTTGATTATCAATGAATTTTTAACCAATTCCTATAAATATTTACCAGAAGAACAGGTCAATAAAAAAATTGAAATTGAATTGCTCCAATATAATGAATCTTATGAATTGATTTATAAGGACAATGGCCCCGGACTACCTTCAAGTGTTGATTTTGAAAACACGCAAACTCTTGGACTCCGTTTAGTTCGTGGTTTAGCCAATCAAATTGGCGGATCCGTTTCATACCAGTATTTATCAGGAAGTGTTTTCAAAATCCGCTTCACTCCAAAATTTAACAAACATACATGGGAAAAATAAAAGTTGGAATTGTAGAAGATGAAATGATTATTTCAGATACCATTTGTCTTGCGCTTAAAAAATTAAATTATGTTCCCTGCACTCCTGCAAATTCATTTGAAAGGGCAGTGCAAATGATTGAAAAAGAAAAACCAAATATTGTTTTGTTGGACATCAATTTAAATGCAGCATTAGATGGCATCGACTTGGCACATTACATCAATACAAATTTTGCACTACCAATAATTTATCTTACTGCTAATAGCGATAAAGCTACGATTGAAAGATGTAAAGCAACTTTGCCAAACGCTTTTTTAATTAAACCTTTCAGTAACGACGAATTGTTTTCTGCCATTGAAATAGCGCTATTCAGTCATTCCTTTAGAACGATGTCGCCAGAAATTCCTAAATCTCAATTAATAAGATCCGCAATTGTAAAATTTCAATTGACACCAAGAGAGGAAGAGATTATTCTGATGGTATCTGATGGCTATCGACATAAAGAAATTGCTGAACAATTATTTTTATCTCAATCCACGGTAAAAAAACACTTATCCAACATCTACCAGAAATTAGGAGTGCAATCCAGTATTGATGCGTTGAATAAACTCCAAGGGATTTGAAAGCATTGATAAGCAGAATTGCTGGCGACTTCTTTGGCAAAAGAAAGGACAAATCACAAAAAGGTTAGCGTTTTGAATAAAGCACAAGATTTAAATGCTCTTGTTACCAATTTTCAAGAAAAATTTTGTTTTAAAAAGTCTATTGTCAATGGTTTCCCAACAAAATCAGCAATTATTGGATTGGCTTTTACACGTTCAATATCTCGCTGATCCACAGAAGAGGAAAGCATATAAATTTTAGTGTCTTTCAAGTATTCTTTATCACTTTCGCCCAGCTTTTCTAAAAGTCCAAAACCACTTATTTCAGGCATGTTTATATCCAAAAATATAGCATCTGGAGCGGGATAATTGTTTTCATTCATTTCATGAATAAAGGAAAGGGCTTCCTTGCTTGATTTAATAATTTCCACTTCACTATCAGGAAACGCTTGTCTTATAATTGCTGGATGCACTATACAAATAATGTCATCGTCGTCAATAAGAAGGAATCGCTTCATTTAATGGGAAAATAAAGGTAAAGTTAAATGAATTGTTGTACCTTTTTGCCATTCCGAATCTAAATTTACACTTCCGCCCATTTTAACAATTATTTCCTTACAAATGTACAATCCTAGGCCAGTGCCTGAACTGCTATTAGAGGCTCTATAAAACATGTTAAACACCTTTTTCTGATTTTCTTCAGAAATTCCTTCGCCATTATCTTCTATTGCTATGGTTAAGGTATTATCAATATTTTTTATTTGAACTTTCACAAAGGGATTGTCTATATGCTTATTGCGATATTTCACAGCATTACCGATGAAATTTTTTAACAAGGTTGCTATTCTTAATTTATCGGAATTGACATTTCTGCCGCCGATAAGCGTTAATCTAAAATCAATTTTAGGATTTGAATAATGTTCGTGATCTTGAAATACCTCTTTCACTAATTTTTGAATATCGAATTCTTCGTGTTGTACTTCAATTCTCGAATTTTTAGAATAATCTAAAATCTCTAAAATGGTGTCATCCAAGCGCCCAACACTTTGCTCAATTAAATTCAAATATTGCTTCATCAAGTCTTCATTTTGCAGCGACAATTCCATCACTGAAATTAACCCTTTGATTGACATCAATGGAGATCTCAAATCATGCGAAACACTGTATACAAATTGATCAAGTTCTTGATTGATTTTCTCTAATTGTTCATTTTTTTCGATCAATGTATCCTCAAACACTTTTGTTTCCGTAATATCAACTACAGAACCAACGACCCTAACAACATTTCCGGAAATTCCTTTCTCAGAAACAACAAGACTTTGAATATAACGTATTTCTCCACTTTTGGGCAAAACAATACGGTATTCATGATTGATAAACTCAGATTCACCTTTTAACACGCTATCGGCATCACCCATAGTTCTAATTTTATCATCAGGATGAATTGAATTAATAAACAAAGAATAATTCTCTAGATCTTCAGAAGGTGTTGTTTCAAAAAGTTTATACATAGCATCATTCCAAACTGAACGATTCGAAATAGGGTTCCAATCCCAAATTCCAATGCCAGAATGAGAAGTGATAAGTTCAAACCTTGAGTTGGTCTTAATTAATTCGTTTTTATAATTTTCTTCTGATGTAATGTCTTTTTGAAGCGCAATGAAATTGATGTGGTTGCCTTTGTCATCAAAAATTGGAGAAATTTCAAGTTGGTTGTAATAAGGTGCTCCACTTTTTGCAACATTGAGTATGGTTACTTCAACATTTTCTTTTTTAGATAAAGCATCAGCAAGCTTTTCTCTGGCTTCCTTATTGATTATAGGTTCATATTGTAAAAAATCTTTAGGTTTCCTTCCTATAACTTCTCCTAAAGTATATCCAGTTGTCTTTTCAAAAGATTCATTCACCCACTCTATCCTTCCGTGGTTATCGGTTATGATTACTCCACTTTTTGTTTTTGTTGCAATAAGCGAAAGTTTCTTTAGCTCCAATTCTGATGCTGCTATCAATTTGAGTTGTTCAAGATTTTCCTGTTCTACCAAAATATTCGAAACATATGCCAATACTTGTTGAACAAAAACGGAAAACAAAACCTCGTAATGATTTGTAATTTCTGGATAAAGTGGAGATTTTTCTTTTAGAACAATACTGCCTATTAACAAATCGAACTTATCATTAATTGGAATTATTTGAGAACAAAGTCCTTTGTCAATTATACATTGATTATTTTGACAGGGCTGAATTACTGACGTTTTGCTCCTATTAATTGCTCTAGATTGGGTAACTTGTTCGAGCAATTCATTTTTTACCAATTCAGCTTGATAGGCATCACAGCCCTCAAAATAAATTGTGCTTTGCTCTGATGTTTTTTTGTTGATTAAATATACGAAACCAACCTGTACTTCAAGTATGTCAACTATCGATTCAACGACCAGTTGAAAAAATTCACCCAGATTTTGACAACGAATAGCTGAACTATTGAACGCATTCAGGCGCTTATACAATTCCAACTCCTGATCCAAACGATCACGAGTATTAATCAATTCTTGTTCAATTGCAGAAAAACGCGTTACACGCAGTTGCAACTCCAAATACTGCTCATGTAATTCATCATAAGAAAGTGAATCACCCATTCCACCAAATTAAAATATTTGTTTTGCGTAGCTCACTTAACGGTAAATCACATAAAGCGCTGTTGTATAATTATGGTATTCATTTTTACCTCCTAAGCGCGCAAATTCACCAAATCCATACATTCCAAGCCATGGCGGACATTCTCCATTCACATAAAATGGAAACTGCATAGCGCCAACCAATTCCTCTTTAACAATTCGGTTAAATAAAAACCTTCCTCTTGCCAGACAGTCTGCGTGAAATACAGCCACAGCATCCTTTCCGTTCATTCTTCCTTTGACATCCTCAACCAAGCGATCCATTTCACGGAAAATTAAGTCTTCATCTCTGGTGGTAAGCCAAAGGTCGGTACCTTCCTTAATTTCTGTGGCATAGTACATATCATTTCCTACATGCTTAGTTACAACACGTAAAAGATGATTGTTTCCGTACTCTTTGGCTAATTCTGGACTCAATTGTTCACCTAGCGCGCCGATTGGAATAGTATCGCCACAATCCGAACCTTCTAGTAAACCTAAGCGATTTAGGTATTCTGACCATGCTGGTTTACCATTAAATTCTTTGATGATGTGTCCTTCTGACTTAGTAACGCGCAATGGTTCACCTACTGCGACAAAACCATGGGTGGCTTGGGTTTCTACTTTCAAGGTTGGGTCAGCAAAACCGACAACATAAGCTCCATGCTCATAGACGTTATTGTCTACAGCTTGGTAGCTGATATAACCCTTCATATTGTCTGAAGATGTTGCACCAAATATGGTAACTTCCTCACCAAAAACTTCTTCAAATGCGGCTATACATCTATCATTAGCAATATCAATTCCAGAGGCCAGAAAGTAAAGCATGTTAATTCCAGGTTGTTCAGCTTTTAACGATTTAGCCATTTCCAAGGATTTCTCATAGGAATTGTGCCCATAGATTTGATCACAAGAGGCTACAGCAAATTCATTTCCCTTAACCGCCATTAAAGCCATATCTTTCATGGATTCACTCACACCTTCTTTACCAACAACGCCACAACA
>CANJNE010000073.1 GCA_947475275.1 Flavobacteriales bacterium
TCCATGCTCATCATTTGTGCAACTTTTAGTGCACTGCCTTTCATTTCACTAAGGGCGGCATAAATATCAGCGGCGTTATCCTCGTGCAAGCTATCTTTTGAAGTACTTGGTTTTACGGTTTTTTTTGCGAAATATTTGATGTAATTTCCGCCTACTTTCGCTCCTGTACCAATAATTTTTGCGGCTCTTTTTATTTTCGAAATTGGAATAGCATCTAACTCTTTGGTTTTTTGTTCAGGTTCCATTTAAAAAACTTTAGTTTTAATCGCAAATTTTCCAAAATCGAGAAGCGAATCAAACTGGTTTGACTGCAACATATCAAAACTTAAATTAATAGATTTCTCAATGGCTGCATCCGTAGTGGTGAATCCTTGAGAGTCATCATTCAACCAAACCCTGAAAAGATAGGTAAATACCAATTTAAATCCTTTGGAATAGTGTTCACCTATAAAAGGCCTATCTTTAATTTCTTCATTCTTTTTCGCTTCCGAGAGTATGCCATCCGCTTGAGATTCCAATTCACTAAGAAATGGTTTCCAATCATTGGCCTGCTCTCCAATATTTTGAATTTTGGAATAATTGAAAAGATAGTATGATCTATTGCTTTTCATTTCTTCAAACAGCGTGAAAAATAAACCTAACAACTTTTCTCTTTCAGTAAATTCATGATAATTCGGGTCATCATGGAGCCTTTCCAATGCCCCTTTTAAGTCAGTCAATGGAATCTGTTGAATTATGGCATCTAAACTGGAAAAATCCTCATAAAATGCCTTTTCAGATATTTTCAACTTTTTGGTCAATTCAAGAACCGAATGCGGAACCCTTCCGTTCATTAATTGAAAATCGATAAACCCATTAATTATTTTTTCCGAATTTGCCATGTGAAGAACTTTTGTTGTTGTAAAACACCAAAAACAACCAAAAGGTTTTGATCACAAGACTATTTTATTCAGTTAAAATAAAAAAGTCCGCTTCGTTTCGAAGTGGACTCCTTTTGTGATCCGCTCAGGATTCGAACCTGAGACCTACTGCTTAGAAGGCAGTTGCTCTATCCAGCTGAGCTAGCGGACCTAAGTTTATTCAATGTCTCAAACCGAACCAAAGATCTTTCAGACGCTTCAGTCAGGCTGCTCTATCCTCCGCCGAGGCGGATGAGCTAGCGGACCTAAGTTTATTCAATTCACTGAAAGTTTCAAATTTTCAGAGCGCAAATATAATAGTTTTATTCAAATATTTAAAAGACCTCTTTGCACAAATTGATACAAAATGTTTTCTTTTGAGGTAATACTAAAAAATTATGTGATCCTATAAAATGAAAATGTATAATCGGGTCTATCCAAATTTTAACTTATACTTCAAAACAAATCGCCTACTCGGTATCCTTGATGCATCTCACAGATAGACCGAACTCTTTTGAAGGCTTTTCAATTTCAAAATAATTCCAAGATGAACAATGCCCATCAATTTCGATGGAATTTGCGTTGAAAAAAGAAGTTTCTGTCGATGACCACCATCGACCACACTGTCCAAATTTAACAAAAGACCTGTAATATTTATATCCTCCAGCCATTGCACTAAAACCCGTCGAATTGGTAATATGAGAACAATTGGGATTCTTTTTTTGGAACCTTTTTTTTAATGATTTATCAAATAAATCCCAACCTTCTGCTTGTTTTACTTTACATCCATCACAACTTGCTTGAACATCAATTAAATTATGAATTTCATACTTAAAAATATCCCATTCATCTATACTCGGAATGTGCCATCCTTCAGGTGCAAGACCTCTTGAATCATTTACTGCATACCAATTGTATAATTTTCCATATTGCGCTCCATTCGTGCTATCGTCATTATAATAACACCAAGCCGGTTTCTCCTCAAATCCTGCTATTTCCCATTCTTTATCACCAAAAACCTGGGGTATCGTATCTCCATTTCTAAATGTTACAACATCTAAGTTTTTTTGCATCCAGATTTGATTGCCAATTTTAACTTCTTCGATATTTGGAGTTTTTGAAGACTCCTGAGCAACAACTGTGAAAGAAATTAGCTGAAGAAACAACCAAATCGTTTTTAAATTTTTTGGATTATGCATTGAATTTAAGATTGAGCTTGTTTTTGTAACATACAGTTATCAAGATAAAAATTAAAATGATTAAAAATTAGTAAAACAAAATAATCTATTTCAATAGTGAACAAGTTCTATAGAATTTGAATCAATAAATAGTTTCACTGAACTCAGATTTCTATCTCACCACACTTAAAATGTTCTTTTGGACAAGAATTGAAACCATGTAATCCACAAGGGCGACAATCTAAATCGTGGTCAACTTGTTTGATGAGGCTAATTTCTGACAAAGGTGTAAAACCAAAATCTGGTATTGTTGAACAGAAAAAAGCAGTAACAGGCGCATTCATTGCTGAAGCAATATGCATTGGCCCTGAATCATTGACATAATTCATTTTAGCACCTTTCATCAAAGCAGCTGATTGCATTAGGCTCAATTTACCACTCAGATTAAAACAATTATCTTTTCCAGCTTTGTCTTTAATCTCATCGCACAGGGCACTATCATTGGCACCACCAATAAGATAAATTGTTCCATTTGGTGCAATTTGTTGGACTAGTTCAATCCATTTTTCTTTCGGCAATTGCTTAGTGAACCAGATACTTGCTGGAGCAATACAAAAATATGCACCTTCATATTGCCTTATTTTTTCAAAATCTGTTTCATTCGGATACAACTCCGGACGAACAAGGTCTTTTGCTCCAAATTCCTTAATTAAGGATAAATTTCGACTTACCTCATGAATTCCGTTTCCAATTTCATGATCGAATGATTTCGAGAAAGTAAATGAAAATGGATTTTTCTTAAAACCGTATTTGAGTTTGGCTCCTGAAAGTGCAGTGATCAATCCTGAACTTCCGAATCGATGAAGATTGATAACCAATTCATATTTAGATTTTCTAAATTGTTTAATTAAACCAAAAATATTTTTCCACTTCCCTTCAGATTTATCGAAAGTGAAAATAGAATGCAGGTGTGGATTGTTTATCAAAAGAGGTTCATTGCCCTTTTTTACTAAAAAATCAATCTCAGAGAAAGGGAAAATTCTACTCAATTCAGATATAACCGGTGTCGCTAAAATAACATCACCTAAGAAAGCTGTTTGTATAATTAATATGCGTTTCAAACCTTACCCTAAAATCTGGACTTTAATCTATGAGTGAAACATGCCCTCGGTGCACGATTTCAATTCCATTTCCATCAAAAATACGAAGCATGTATAAATATGTTCCTACCTCTGCCCTATTTCCAGATAATTTAATGGTACCATCCCACCCTTCATCAGGGTTTTTGGAAGAAAAAATCTCTTGTCCAAGACGATCTATGATACTAAATTCATAACTTGAAATGTCGTAAATGGAAACTACAGGTTTAAAAATTTTGTTTACCCCTTCAGGAACGAAAGCATTTGGAATATAAATTAATGGTTCATAGACATCACAAACAGTATTCGAACGGCTTACCTTCGGCATGTTATAAAGGTTACTTCCCTCTATTGCATCAACCAAATAGCATATTTTACCTTCGAAATTTAAATTGGTAATATCATCTAAATAAAATCTTTCATCTTTACTTAAAGAAGCAATTGGATTACCTCCAAAATTTCCATCAACTCCACGGTACAAATTATAACTTACAATTCCACCGTCAAATGCTTCATATGCTGTCCATGATAGATAATTTTGCATTAATACTTCATCCATTTGCATAGTCAAAAGAATAGTTTTTGCAATATTAGATGCAGCTCCAGGTTGCCCACAACTGTCAATCAATCTTGCTCGATAGGTATAACTTTTTTCAAAAACATCTATATCTGTATCGGTGTAAGCAATGAAATTTGAGGAAACTTGAATTTGAGTTATACTTTGAAATACTCCATTTTCATCCATTTTTTCGAAGCTGACTGCGGAGACTGCACTGTTATTGTCGATATAATGTTCAAGATTTACTGCCTCAACATCGACTGTGGCCAACTGAAGATAGTGGAATTCGGGTTGCGTTGGTGCAATAATACTCAAACAATATTGAGTCGAAAAAGATTGATTTCCAGATGTGTTTGAAGCTTTGATTACAAAACAATAGTTCTGTAACGGCATTACATCGACAGAAAAAATCAAATTGTTAGTCGTTCCAAAAGACTGCCATGCACCATTGTTCATACGACCAAAAACTTCATAAGTGATGTCATTTGCCCAACCCACATAGGCAGACCATTCTAAATCTACTTTATTGCTGCAGATATCTAAACTGGCATCAAGAACCATTGTAGTATGTATTTCAGCCTTTGCTGAAGTCTGAAAAGTCGGGGGGAAAGCTGGCGTGTAGCATGAATCAAATGCTGCAACAGAGTAACTCAAGGCTCCATTGGTTAAATCAGGAAAATAAGAATAAGACGTATTGGAAATACCCCAAACCGTATCCAGTTCAAATAAAAATCCATTGGAATCAAAGGTGTAAATCACATATCCGTAGGTGTCCTCTTGGCTATTTTCATTCCAAGATAAATTTAGGGCACTTGTAACAGTATCAATACTTGCTGAATAGATTAAGGGAATATCAGGCGTTAGCATGTCTTCAAAAATTCCGCCGTCTATATTTGATAAATAATCGCAAGGTGTATTGGATAGTCTAATACGATAATTGAGTACACTTTCACAAATGGTAATGGTATCCTTAAAAAAAGTGGTGTTGTATGGTACGCTGTCAATAGCTGTCCATGTACCTATTGGGTATTCCATTTCAATAATAAAATTGGATCCAAATAATGGGTTTGGCGGATTAGAGGGTTGATTCCATTGCAAAACAGCCGTTCCATCTGAAGGATTGGTCACATCCAAGAAAATATTGCTGATGGTGTCACTGTACCTTCGTGTATTCCCATTGCAACCTGAAACGACAGCTATATAATAATCATTTTGCTGATTAACCGCATTAACAGAAAAACTTGAGGTTGAAATTGTATTCAAAGTTCCCAATAATCCATTTTGAACAGAATAGATTTCATAAGCAACAAACGTTCCTTGAGGATCATTAACTGGAGTCCATTGAATTGTATAATTACCATTCGAACTACCCTGGATACATGAAATATTTGGCGAATAGATTACACCTGGATTTACAACATTTATAGTTACTGTTGCATATTTTACTTTCGGAACTTGGCAATAATTATCTTGCACTTTAAACACAAAGTGGTAAGGCATTTGGTCAACACTATTTCCGCTGGCATCAACAAGATGATCGCAAGTCGTTTGCCAATTGAATGTTGCACTTACTCCTTGAATTCCTGTGATTAATGGTGTTGCGTTCAATGTAGCACAAGGCGCAATATCACAACCTGTTGCACTTGTAAAATTGGTTCCGAACATCGGTCCACTGGCTGAAAGAATATTGGATTGAGGAGAACCATCTTGAAGCAATTCTAAGTCTGTTGAAACCAAATTGAAATTCACTAGAGATCCTGCATTTACATTTGTTTCAAATGTGCCACCCGCAAAAGGACCGGAAATAATTGGCGTATTGTTATTACCCGAACATGAAGCCACCACAAGTTGCATTTCTCTTTCAACGTAAGCATTCATTAGGCCATTTCTATACGATTTCACTATGACTTTAACTACATAACTTCCAGGTGTGTAAGAAGTAAAAGTTAATGCCCCTGAATTAGGATTGATCACTGCAGGGATATTTGAGGGATTCAAAATTATCCCCGGTGTTGGTGAATTGACAGCAAATCCAGGTTCGTAGGGAATTGGTGCAGGGTTAACAGGTGGATTGTATGTACCTGATGTAAAGTTATTGTAAGGCGTGGCAAAAGAAATAGCAATTGAATCCAAATCCGGGTCGACTGCATTCATATTGTATTCAAAAGGAGTTCCTGCACAACTCACAAAATAGGGTTCCTGCAAAAAGCGAGGTGAATTATCCACGCAACCTGAGGTTCCTGTTTGGAAAATTGCAGAGGCTATTGTCATTCCATAGGTTGATGGGTTTATTAAATTCGTTATGGTATTGCTTCTCGAAAAATTATCGTAAGTGAAAATCCAACCCACGGATGGTGGAACTCCAGAAATAGCGACCGGATTACTTCTATATGTAATTTTCTCGATTGCGCCAATTCCATTTCCACCAGCGAATCCAGATCCACAGTCTAAGGGAACAGGAGAACCGCTAACTTGATTACAAGTTGGAGAAATATCATCTCTGGAAAAAAAAGGAAGTATTATAGAGGTTAAGGTAGGATGGTTCCAAACACGTATAACTTCAGATACTGTGTTTATTTCCGCACCATTACAATCTCGAAAAAAAGTTAAGGTAAAAACATAGTTATTTCCCGAACATTCCCAGGTAATCTCTCCCCCCATCACATGATTTGCTCTCGATATATTACATACCGAAAAAAGTAAAAGCAAAACCAAAGCGATTTTTGTCATATGCTAATTTAACGAAACGAGGTCAAAAGTAGTACAACGACCATTTAAGCATTTTGTTATCAACCTGCACTGACAACAGTCATGTCCTCCCATTTCAAATATTTATTTGCCAATTCCTGAATACGTTCAGGAGTAATATTATTGATTGCATCGATTGATTTATTGTAGAATTCTAATGTTAATCCAAATGTTTCAACTCCTAAAAATAAATCAGTCAAAGCATAGGGGCCATCAGCACTTTTTAGTAATTGGCCAATCATGTAGTTTTTAACCAATTGCAATTCCTCAGCGTCCACAAGTTCTGATTGCAATAGAAACATTTCCCTTTGAATCTCCAATAATGTTGCAGCCTTGACATCTTTACCAACTTCCGTGGCTATAAGAAAATAGCCGGTTTCATGTAATTCTCCTAAAAGGGTGCCGATACCATAAGTATAACCTTTATCTTCTCTAATGTTTGACATCAAACGACTTCCAAAATAATCTCCAAGAATGGTATTGAGAACCATAAAATCACAATAGTCTGTATGCGTTTTATTGAATAAAATTCTTCCGACCCTAATTGCTGTTTGCAATGCCCCCTCTTTTACCAAATGGGATTCTCCTTTTAAATTTGAAAATTGTCCAGGAAAAGTACTTTGCTGTGGTTTAGACCAGGCACCGACGAGATCAATAATCTCATCTATTTTATCTTGTTGCACATTTCCAACCACAACAACTTTTTGAAGTCCATTAAGGTAATTATCTGTGTAAAAACTTCTCAATTCTTGATGAGAAATGGAATCAAAATCAGTGGTTTGTAAAATATTCCCGTATGTTGAATTTGCAAATATTCTTTCCTGAAATTGGCGTTGTGCAATAAAGCTAACTTTTTCCATGTTAACCAAAAACCTTTGTTTTCTATCAGAGATCAATTCTTTTACCTCCGAATCTAAAAAAGCTACATTGGCAATAGCATCGGCAACAATTCTCAAAATCGGTAATAAATTTTCTCGCAAGGCAAAAATAGAAACAACAGCATTTTCATGAGAAACGCTAGATTCATAAAAGCCACCTAAAGCATCTATTTCTTCGTTGATTTGAATTGAAGTCTTTTGAGGTGTACCAGATAATAATAATCCATTAACCAATGACGATATAACTGGTTTAGCTATAGTTGTGCCTGCATCAAAATATAAATCCAAACGCGAAGTTTCATCAGAAACGTCTTTCATGAAATACAGTTTTGTATTTGCTGTAATATCAAATTGACGGGGTGTAACAAAATCGATTTTATCAATTGATTTTAATTCAGGCTGAAGTGATCTGTTTAACATTTTAGGATGCTTTTACTTTTAACAATGAACAATTTGTAGGTTGCAGCATTTCTATTGCTATTTCTTGAATATGATTAGCATTTATAGCTTCATAAATCTTATATTCCTCGTTGATTCCATTGGCATCACCAAGTAATTCAAAATGACAAAGATTCATTACACGATTTAAAATCCCCTGATTTTCAAATTCTCTGGATGTTCTGTTTTTATTTTTAATTCTATCAAGTTCACTTTCAGAAATTGATGACTCTTTTACAATTCTCAATACCTTCCAAAGCGCAATATCCAAATCCTCGAAATTCACATCTGGATTGAGCTTTCCAGAAATCAATAATAGACCTTCATCGTGGGAACCTGTAATGTATGCATTGATTTCACTGCAAAGTTGTTTTTCTTTTTTCAGAGCTACATACAATCGTGATGACTTGTCTCGTCCAAGAATATCTGATAACAAATCAGCCATGTAATAACCTTCACTTCTTCTTTCCGGCATTTTGAATGCATAGTAAAAGGCATTAGCAGGAACATTTCGCTCTATAGTTTGATTCCTAAATTCATTTTGCTTAGGCTCAGCATCCAACACTCGCGAAGGTTTTATTCCACCAGGTATATCGGCGAAATATTTATTTACCAAACTTTTCACTGTTTCTGCTTCAAAATTCCCTGCAACACATAAAATGGCATTCGATGGGTTGTAATATTTTTTGAAGAAGGATTTTACGTCATCCATTTGAACTTCTTCGATATGACTAATATCTTTTCCAATCGTGGCCCATTTATAAGGATGAACTTTGTAGGCTAAAGGTCTCAATTTCAACCAAACGTCGCCATAAGGTTGATTTAAGTATCGCTGTTTAAATTCTTCTATTACAACATTACGCTGCACCTCTAAACTTTTTGGAGTAAAAGAAAGCGACAACATACGATCACTTTCAAGCCAAAGAGCAGTTTCGAGATTTATTGCAGGTAATACATCATAATAATTCGTTATGTCATTTGAAGTAAAAGCATTACTCTCACCACCAGCCAATTGTAATGGAGAATCGAAATCGGATATATTGCATGATCCTCCAAACATAAGGTGTTCAAAAAGGTGAGCAAAACCTGTCTTTTCTTCAGATTCGTCTCTTGCACCTACATCATAAAGGACATTTACAACTGCCATGGGTGTAGTTACATCCTTATGAAATAAAACGGTTAAACCGTTATCTAATTTAAATCTATCAAAGTGAATCATTAAAACAAAAATTTAGCGTTTTGTTGCTCATTTAAAGCATTATGGTATTCATCCAATATTTCCTGAAAAATCGTTTTTACAGGAAGAATGTTATCAAGCAATCCGGAAACTTGACCAATTTCCAATTCACCTTCCTTCAAATCTCCCTCAAACATGCCTTTTTTGGCTCTTCCTCTTCCCAATAGTTGGCTCAATTCTTCTTGCGAAGCACAGTTTTTATATGCCTCTACAACTTCATCAAAAAATGGATTTTTAAGTAGGCGAACCGGAGTCAATTCTTTTAAAGTAAGTAAAGTGTCACCTTCAGAAGCCTCAATTACTTTGTGTTTGAAATCATCATGCGCACTAGACTCTGCAGATGCTACAAACCTACTCCCCATTTGGACAGCATCAGCACCAAGATTCATAGCAGCTAAAACTGCTCTACCAGTTCCAATTCCTCCAGCGGCGATTAAAGGGATTTTTATTGATTTCGCAACCATTGGAATTAGACACAAAGTTGTTGTTTCGTCCCTTCCATTATGCCCTCCTGCTTCAAAACCCTCAGCTACAATGGCGTCGACACCGGCCTCTTGTGCCTTCAAAGCAAATTTCACACTTGAAACAACATGAACAACAGTAATATTATGTTGCTTCAAATAGGAAGTATATGTTTTTGGATTACCCGCTGAAGTAAAAACTATAGGAACCTCATGCCTGATAATAGTTTCAATATGTTTATCAATATCAGGATACAACATAGGTAGATTAACCGCAAAAGGTTTTTTTGTAGCCGACTTACATTTTGAAATATGTTCATCCAAGACATCTGGATACATGGATCCCGAACCAATGATTCCCAAACCTCCCTCATTGGAAACAGCAGAAGCCAAACGCCATCCTGAACACCATATCATTCCTCCTTGAACAATTGGATAGCGAATATTGAAAAGTTCACAAATTTTATTTGACATTACCCTATGTAGCGTTTAATTGAACCTTGTATTTTAACAATTACGAAAGTAACTTTTTTGCACCAATTCACTTTAGCACTTTCAAAGAAACTCTTAAATTTTTGCGATAAATCTATACGAATTTCGTAATTTTCGGCAGTAAAGTTTTATTGTCTATAAATATGCATAAAATACTTTTCCGCCTTGTTTTCTTGTATTTTTTGTTGTTTCAAATAAACAGCTCGTTTGCACAAACGATAAGCTTTGCCCACTCCGTTTTTCATGGTTTTATAGAAAATAAAGGTCAATGGGACAAAGATGTATTGTTTCAGTCTAAATTCTCAGGAGGAAACTTGTGGATACAACAAAAAAAATTCGTGTTTCATTTGCAAGATTTTTCTGCAATGCATGAGAATCATGATTCAGACCTGAAAATAATTTCGGAACCCATTATTGCTCAAACCACTGTACATCTTGATTTTTTAGGTGCCCAGGAAGTGAAAAATATAGAAAAAACCTCACCATCACCCCACTACTACAATTATTTCATCGGACAAGATTCCAGCAAATGGACAGGAGGAGTGCATGCATTTCAAGAAAGTGTGCTCAAAGATTTTTATAGTGGAATAGATCTAAAACTAATCGAACAGCTCCAAGAACTTAAATATGAATTTCATATAGCACCATATGCTGATCCAAATTCTATTCGATTTTCCTATTCAGGTGCTGATGAAGTTTATGTAAACGATGAAGGCACTTTGATTATCAAAACTAAACTTGGTAGTATTCAAGAAAAAAAACCATATGCCTATCAAATTGTAAATGGTAAAATTATCGCTATTGATTGTAACTTCAAGTTGGTCGATGGAATCGTAAATTTTGATTTGGGAGTATACAATCCTAAGGTTACTCTTGTTATCGACCCGGTGCTCGTTTTCGCTACTTATTCCGGTTCCATCACGGATAATTTCGGGATGACGGCTACATATGGTTATGACGGCAGTGCATATTCCGGAGGGACTATTTATGGTAATTCATACCCTACTCCCGATAACAGTGCTTTTGATGTAAATTCTAATTTTACCGTGGTAAACAATGGAAGCGGCGCAGGATATGGAATAACTGATATCTTTCTCACAAAATATGCTCCAGATGGTTCCACAATGCTCTGGACAACATTTTTAGGTGGAGGTGATAATCTGCAAGGCACCGAAACAGTTCACAGTATGATTTGTGACCAACAAAATAACTTATATGTTTATGGTGCAACTTCAAGTACCGATTTTCCAGTATTTAACGCTTATCAGTCGTCCCATGCAGGAGGGGTTGCTGGTTCTAATTTCCTTCAAAATGGTGTTTATTTTCAGAATCAAGGCACCGATATTTTTGTTTCTAAAATTAGTTCAAATGGCCAAAATATTTTAGGTTCAACGTATATTGGTGGCACGGCGAATGATGGTGTAAATTATAAAATTACCTCCGGAATTTATTCGTCTTTTAACGATTATGATTCTTTGTCTCCTAATTATGGAGATCAATTTCGTGGAGAAATCATGTTGGACCAAAATGGCAATTGTTTAGTAGCTTCTTGTTCCAGATCGAAT
Organism: Flavobacteriales bacterium; assembly: GCA_947475275.1. Classification (GTDB taxonomy): domain Bacteria; phylum Bacteroidota; class Bacteroidia; order Flavobacteriales_D; family Crocinitomicaceae; genus M0103. The sequence goes on from CANJNE010000073.1 coordinate 11,595, forward strand.
GATTTTCCAATCCTCAATGCAATTCAAAGCGCGAATGCAGGTATGCAAGATGGCGTCGTTTTTAAATTAACACCAAACCTTTCTAACTTACTTTGGTCAACATATTACGGTGGTTCTAATAATGATGCTTGTTTTTCTGTTAAAATAGATTCTTCCTACAACGTTGTATTTGCAGGAAGTACATGTTCCAATGACCTCAATTTTACAAGTTCAGGATGGCAATCATCATACAATGGGGGAAAAGCAGACGGTTTCATTGTAAAAATGGCTCCAACTGGGAGTAATGTGCTTTCAGCAACCTATTTAGGTACGTTGAATAGCGATTTGATTTTTTTCATTGAAATCGATAGGAACGATAATGTTTTTGCTGTTGGAACTTCAGCAAACGGGACCTTTCCAGTAATAAATGCCGCATATTCCAATCCGAATAGCTCACAGTTTATCGCAAAGTTGAATCCCAACTTAAATTCGGTTTTAAATTCAACTGTTTTCGGAAACGGATCGGCATTTCCAAATATTTCACCGTCCGCTTTTCTGGTTGATATTTGCGGAAATGTATACGTTTCAGGCTGGGGAGCCCATTTATTGCAATCAACCCCTATGTCTGGCATGCCTGTTACCTCAAATGCTTTCCTGCCCAATCCACCGAATGGATTTGATTTTTATCTTTTCGTTTTACAAAGAGATTTTTCTGATATTCTTTATGCATCCTATCTGGGAGGAGCATCTGCTGCTGAGCATGTTGATGGCGGCACTTCACGATTTGACAAAAATGGTGTGGTTTACCAATCCGTTTGCGGAGGGTGCGGAGGGTTTTCAGATTTCCCAACTACCTCTAATGTTTGGTCGAACAACAACTTGAGTCCAAATTGCAATAATATTTTGTTCAAATTTGATTTTGAACTGATTCCAAATGCAGAATTCACAGCTGACCAAACCATGGGATGCAAAGACTTTGAAGTAACCTTAGATAATTTTTCTACAGCATCTGACTCTTATTTGTGGGATTTTGGAAATGGTGACACTTCATCCATTATTTTCAACCCGACAGTTTTGTATACACAACCTGGTATTTATGATATTTATCTTTATGTTACGGATAGTGTTTGTTTATTAACCGATACAGCTCAAATTACAATTACCGTATTAGA
>CANJNE010000074.1 GCA_947475275.1 Flavobacteriales bacterium
CCCCTTTCCGTTGTACCAATTAACAGTTTCATCAGCACTTTGAGAATAACTAAAACTACTTAAGCCGAAGGCAAACAGTAAAAAACTTAACTTACAGATTTTTTTCTTCATGGTAAAATAATTGATTTTCGAATGAAAAGCGAATTTAAGAAAATAATGTTAATTATTGGCAACAATAGATTTGACATAAAGAATTATATTTGAGCATCATACAGAAAGTGCTCCATGCAAAGAAAACTGAACATTTTTATTTTACTGTTAATCATAGTTTTTTCCGCATCTAATTTTAATGCTCAAAAACAGCTTCGATTTTCAGATTATCTTGAACTGCATCCTCAAAAAGAAACGGCTTTTTGCGTTTCAAAATCTGATAATCATATAGCCTTACTTAATCGAGATAACATCTCCATTAAATATTGGACCGAAAAATTTATATTCATCAACGCAACTCCTTTTTGGGTGGACAAAAGAACCAAATCTGGTGAATTGAACGATTTCTATTTTGAATTTGCTCCTCCAGCTGCATTATCGGATACTGCATTAGTGCTTTATCACGTTAATGATGTTCATAATGGTTCTGCAGGTTTAAGCCAAGCTTACACTGGAAAGAATGTAATAATCGGAATAGTTGATCAAGGTTTAGATTGGAGCCATCCTGATTTTAAAGATAGTTTAGGCAAAACTAGGGTATTGAGATACTGGGATCATTCTTTGAATACAGGTGGCACGATTCCGCAGCCCTACAATTATGGTATTGTTTGGACAAAAGAACAGATTGACAATGGAAATTGCACCAGTACAGAAAACACAACGGCACATGGCACCACTGTAACAGGTATGGCTGCATCCAACGGTTTTGCTAATGGTACACATATCGGTATGGCTCCAGAGTCCAATCTGATTATTGTTGAAACCGATTTTAATTTAGCCAATTGGACATTGACAATTGCTGATGCATGCGATTATATTTTCAAAGTTGCAGATTCTTTAAACATGCCGGCAGTAATTAATCTTAGTCTAGGCACTTACTTAGGAAGTCATGATGGCAATGACCCAGCTTCTGAATTTATTGAGTCCCTGCTAGATGAAAAACCCGGAAGAATTGTAGTTAGCGCAGCAGGAAACTCAGGCGCTAAAGGAAAGTATCATGTACACAACGAAATCAGCAGTAACACCTCATTTGTATGGTTTCAAAACAATCCCTCCGCCTCAGCGCTTCTTGGTCCAAATCATATTTATTTTGACTTGTGGACCGATGAACCAGATGCTAATTTTCAATTTTGTTATGGTGCGAATTTACCCAATGGCACCTTTTTAGAAAGAGGGAACAGTAGCTTTCACAGTGCAATTAATAGCGTAAATTCCAGTCCGGTCTATGATACAATTTATAACTTAAACGGTCAACGCATTGCGACCATTGAAACATACACCGAACTAATTAATGGTAACTTCCACCTTGAATCGTACTTTAGCAATGTAGACTCAACGAGTTATCTTTACAGCTTCAAAACCAATGGAAACGGAAACTATGACCTTTGGTCAGGATCATGGTTAGGACTCAATGACATTGTTTCTGTTATTCCAAATGCTTCTATCTATCCAAGTATTGTTAATTATATAATGCCGGATTCACTTCAATCGGTAGTATCTTCTTGGAATTGTTCTGAAAAGGTTATTTCGGTCGGAAATGTTCGAAATCGCCAAGGTCATATCGATAAAAATGGCAATTATTATACACCTGCAAATGACAATACGGCCGTTGGAAAAAGAAGCCCTAACTCAAGTAGAGGTCCTAATCGCCACAATTTGATTAAACCCGACATTTCGGCTTCAGGTGATGTTAGTCTAGCGGCTGCCCCTCTTTGGCTTTTAAACAATCCTGTAAACAATAGTTTAATTGATTCTGGGGGTTGGCACGCCAGAAATGGTGGTACATCAATGGCTTCGCCGGTTGTTGCAGGAATTGCTGCTTTATATCTTGAAAAATGTAATTTAGCATCATATTCAAGTTTTAAGACTGACCTGCTCTCCTCTGCATTTTCTGATGGATTTACTGGAACTGTTGCTAATAATAATTATGGACATGGTAAACCGCATGCTAAGAATTTAATGCAACTAAATGAATTTAGTGTTTCTATATTCGGTGATGATACGCTTTGTACCAATAATGGTCAGTTGTCTCTATTAGGAAGTGAAACTTTAACCAATGGCATATGGTCTAACGGAAATGAAGGAATAACAACAACAATAAACGCACCTGGATTGTATTGTGCAGATGCATACAATTTAAAAGGATGTAAAACCAAAACAGATACCGTTGAGGTCGTTTTGCTTGAACCTCTTCCTATATTACCAATAATACAATCGGGTAACACCTTGGCGACACTTTCATTGACAAACTATCAATGGACTTTAAATGGAATGGACATTCCAGGTGCCACAGGTCCAACCTTAACCATCGAAGCGCCATATGGAGTTTACACATGCTATTGCACAAATGAAGCAGGTTGTATTTCTTCCACCGATCCATATCAGCCCTATTCTGGTTTAGATGAATATTCAACACAAGGTATAATGATTTCCCCTAATCCTTCTTCTGATGACTTTCAAATTTCAGCATTCGATATTATTAGTCAAATTCAAATGTTTAGTTCAGAAGGAAAATTATTACAAACTTTTATTCCAAATACTTCACTTTATTCGATTTCAGGCCTAAATTCAGGTGTTTATTTTATTGAAATTTTAGTCGGTAAGCAAAAAATCGTTTCTAAATTTATTCAATTATAATTTCACGTGGAAAGAATTTATAATTTTGGACTTTAATAAAATGACATAATGAATTTATCAGGTATCATTTCAATTTCAGGTAAACCAGGACTATTTAAAGTAGTTGCCCAGGGAAAGAACAACATTATTGTTGAATCTTTAATAGATAAAAAAAGAACTCCCGCATACTCTACTGACAGAATTTCTTCATTAGAGGACATAAGTATTTATACAACTGACGAGGATGCACCTTTGAAAAACATTCTTGAAGCCATCTTTGAAAAAGAAAATGGCAAAAACTGTCCTTCCCATAAAGAAGATCTAAAGACATTAACCAATTACCTCAAAGGAATTTTGCCAAATTACGACGAAGAAAGAGTCTACCCTTCTGACATTAAAAAGATTTTTCAATGGTACAACTTGTTGCTGTCTTCAGGTAATTTAATACCATCAGTTGAAGAAGAAGAAGAAAAGAATTCTGAAACAACTCCAAATGATGAAGATAAGAAAGAAGCAAAAAAGAAAGTTAGTACTGAAAAGAAAACTGTGGTAAAAGCACCATCTAAATCTAGTAAGTCAGCAACTTCAGATGCGTCTAAAATATCCAAATCTTCAGCGCCCAAGAAAACAGCAACCACAAAAACTGGTTCCAGCAGAGGAAAATAAATCAGAATTAATCATTTAAAGTCGGTTATAAATACCGACTTTTTTTTTGACTATTATGCACATAGAAAAACCAAAAAGAATTTTTTTATCAGAGAACCTCATTGTTGATTCATGGGAGGCGGTAGAAATTTATTATAAGCATTTATTAGAAAGACCTATTAATTCTCTTGAGGAATATAAGAAATGGCTAAAAGATAGAAGCGAACTGGACGCTGTAATGGAGGAAAATGGGGCGTGGCGCTACATAAAAATGACAATTGACACCACAAATGAAGAACTGACTAAAGACTATACTTTTTTTGTAACTGAGATTCAACCTAAAGCAGCACCTTATGAAGATTTATTGAACAAAAAAATGGTTGAATTAGAATATTTTAACTCACTAAAAACAGATGAGTCTTACGCAATTTATTTTAGAGCAATAAAAACGTCTTTAGATTTATACAGAGAAGAGAATATTGCGCTAGATGCGGAGATTAATGAAAAAAGCCAAGTTTTTGGTGCCATTAGTGGGGCACAAACGATAGCACATGAGGATGAACAAATCACTATGCAAAAAGCAGCCAGTTTATTAAAGGATCCCAATGCTCAGCTAAGAAAAGAAGTTTTTGAAAAAATGGCATTACGGCGCAAGGAGGACATAGAGAAATTAGATGATTTGTACTCAGAACTTATAAAGAAAAGACATGAGGTTTCAGTAAATGCTGGATTCAAAAATTACCGTGATTTCATGTTTCAAGCCCTAGGTCGATTTGATTATACAAAAGAAGATTGTTTTCAATTTCATGCGACAGTTAAAAAGTCTATAGTTCCTTTGGTAAAACAGATACAGCAGAATAAATTAAGTTCACTGGGTCAAGAAAAATTCAAACCTTGGGACACCGAGGTTGATCCCCTGGGAAGAAAACCACTTCAACCTTTTGTTGACGGAAAAGAATTGTTAGATAAAACCATTAGTGTATTTCAAAAAATGGATACTTATTTTTCAGATTGCCTTGAAACAATGAATTCAATGGGTTATCTGGATCTAGAATCTAAACAAGGAAAAGCACCAGGCGGATACAACTATCCTTTATATGAGATAGGTGTCCCTTTTATTTTCATGAATGCCGTTGGCTCTCAGAAAGATTTGGTAACAATGGTTCATGAGGGTGGACATGCCATTCATTCTTTCCTAACACGAAATTTAGAGCTCACGGGATTTAAAAATCTTCCGTCTGAAGTAGCAGAATTGGCTTCAATGTCGATGGAATTATTATCAATGAAATATTGGGATATATTTTATGATGATCCTACTGACTTGCAGAGAGCAAAGCAAGATCAATTGGAATCAGTAATTGTAATTTTACCTTGGATAGCACAAATAGACGAATTCCAACATTGGGTATATGAAAACCCAGACCATTCAATTGCAAATAGAAAAGAAAAGTGGCTGAAACTAGGTGAATCATACAGCACTGGTCTTGTTGATTGGACCGGATATGAAGAAGTTCGCATGAATTCATGGCAAAAGCAAATGCATCTCTTTGAGGTTCCTTTCTACTATATAGAATATGGAATCGCGCAATTAGGGGCGCTATCTATTTGGAAGAACAGTATAGAAAATGAAGCTAAGGCTTTGGCAGCCTACAAACAAGCTTTAAGCTTAGGTTATACAGCATCAATACCTAAAATTTATAAAGAAGCTAATGTTGCATTCGACTTTAGCGAGACTTATATCAATGATTTGATGGGATTTGTAGGACAGCAATTGGCCGATAATAAAATTTAGCTTCAACGAGAAAGTTTTAATTTAACCAAATTCAAGGATTGGGTTATATTCAAAAAAAATGCGCTTCATACTTTTAATAGCATCAACCATTGTGTTATGTTCAAATATGAATTCTCAAATTATTTTTGACAACAACCTACTTTTAGATAAAAATGGAAAAAACGGGGTTGCGTTCAATTTAAAAATAGTAGGATTAAGAAAAGTTAAAAAAAACGTTGAATCTGACAATTTGGATAGTTTAATTACCTTGAATTCTAGAAAAGCTTTCAATCCCATTAATAGATATTACATCAACCAATCTGAAAAACAATTATTTTTTGAGTTAAAACCTCAATATCATAAGACCTATTACTATGATTTTCTAATTATTGAAAACAATGCACTTCATTTAGAATATTCAGATCAGAATGGAACAAAAAAGTCAATCATCGTTAAAAACAGTTATTTAAATAATTTCGCGGTTGTAATTAAGGAAACCAATATTAAGGGTAAAACAAAAACCTATTTTAGTACAAACAGTATTTTTGAAAAAAAATTCTAAGTTCAGTAAGATTTTAAACGTAACTATAATCTTTACTGATTATTCTTTACCTAAACTTTCCAAGTATATTGAACCATAATTGTTCTTGGCGGTTCAATTTTCAAAGGTCTTAAAGAATAGCTTCTGTTTAATATATTACTACCAATCAAAGCAATTTTATGATTCTCGTTTAAGTTGTATGATACTCTTGCGTCAAAAATCCAGTTACCAAAACGATGTGAATCAAAATAATCCATATATCTTAAATCTTGCAACCACAATCCAATATCCGTAGAATTATCAGTAGTTAATTGCTCAAAATCCTTAATAATGGCATCCATATTAACAATTTTCGAAAAATATTTAGCGCTCACCCCCACCCCTACTTTATTTGCAATATTGCACTCTACATCTGCTTTTATATTGTGTAAAAATCTATATTTTAATATACCTTTTGAAGGATCTAAGGAAGTACTATTGTAACTAAAAACGCGATTCAATGAATCAACTGCGTATACATAATCAGGTGTCAATGTTTTAGGAACAATATAATTATAGCCTGCCATGAAAGTCAAGGTTGATTTCTCTCCGATTTTTGCCATCCCAGTAAATGATGCATCAATACCCAATACTCTTGATTTACCAGTATTTAGAAACATAAAACCTGCACTGGATCCTAGTTTTTGAATGTCTGTAATTTCGTTCCAAATCCCGAACATATACTCGATAGTGTTTTCATATTCCTGCCAAAAACCAGCAATATCCAAGAACCCATAAAGTTTTCCAAATTTCAAACCTTGCTTAATCCCAACTTCAGCATTCCAACTGCTTTCCGGTTTTAGATTTGGATTTGGAAACACACCAAAATTACCTACTCCAGTTTTAATAAATCTTTCTGTAATTGTTGGAAAACGATACCCTTGACCATAAGAGGCTCTCAAATATGTTTCCTGATATATTTTAATACTTGTTCCAGCTCTGAAGATTGGTTTCAATGCTGTAATTGTATCATTGAGTCGAAAATATTCCAATCTTCCTCCTGCAGAAAGATTTAAGGTTTTATTTATTTTATTTTCAACCTGAGTATATGCTGAAACATTCAAAATTTGGTTATTTGGTGAACCAGATCCTGCATAAATATTCGCATTAGAATTGGTGAAAGTTCCGGTAACACCTCCTATGAAATCTAAGTTTTTTAATTGTGGGTAACTTTTCTGAAAAATGTAATCGCCGTAATAAGTAGTGGATGAATTCGACTGATTGGCACTCATATCGTTATCAACGAATAATATCCTTCCTCTCAAGCTATGTTTTCCATTGGTTTGTGTGAAATAATTCACAAAGGGATCAATATTAAAAATGAATTGGTCTTGAAGAAATATTGCTCCTGGATATGCTCGATACAAACCAGTAGAATCATTTAACCAAGCTAGAGGCATATTGGTTAGTGCCTTCATGAAATTACCATTTACACCATAATTCAAACCTCTAATATTTTTCGATCTATATCTTAAATTAAAATTAATTCTTGCTCTCATCGAAACCAAATCGCGTTCTGAAAAATTACTTACAGTATCTGGAAAAACAGTAGAAACAATCGAATCCACAACAGGTGGACCAATATATCCATGGTCATAATTTAAATTACCTCCGATAACCAAATCTAGATTGTTTATTATTCGAGAGTGAAGGAAATTTACCCCATGAATACCTGGATAATTACCCCACCATTTTGCATCAGTGATACTTGGAGATGAATATAGTCCAGAGTATACATTAATTTTCGTTAAAGGCTTTGTGCCAGGGTATGCTGTTCTAATATGAACTGAACCAGATAATGCAGAACTTCCAGAAAGGACAGAAGCTGCGCCTTTAATTACCTCTACTTGATGAATATTTTCAACAGGTATGAAACCCCATTCTGGTCTTCCTGCATCACCTGATAACATAGGCATGTCATCAACTATAACAGCAACTTTAGATCCAACGCCAAAGGTAAATCCACTACCGCCGCGAATTTGTGGTTCACCATCTAAAATATTTAAACCCGGTGTTTGATCTAAAGCTGTTTCAATACTTCGTGTATTTTTATTTTCGATTAAGCCAGGCTTTATAACATGTAATGAAACCGTTTGATCCTCAATTGGTTTATCAAATTTCCCAACTTTTATTTCAACATCTGAAAGTTGCTGCACCAAAGCTTTCAAAACTACATCCAATTTTAGTGGCAGTTGTTCTTGAATAAATACCTCAATTGTATCGTTTTGAAATCCGGATGCTTTGCAAATTATTATTTGAGAACCAATAGGCAGTTCTATGGTGTATGATCCGCTCTCATTTGTTGTAGCACCCAAGGATATATCCTTTTTGAAAACCACCTTAGCTCCAATAATAAAATCACCATTTTCTGACAATACGGAACCTGAAACAATACCGTTTTGAGACCAAAAAATATTTACAAGAAAAAATGATAATAGGAATGCAGCGTATTTCATCTAAAGGCTTATCACAAAAAAATCAATTCTTTAATAATTTATGAAACGTTATGCCATTATTACCTTCAATCTCAAAGTAGTATATACCAGATGAAGCATTGAAAGGTATTGCAGGCAACAATTTCCCGTCAAGAACCAGCATGCCTGCTGAATTAAATAATTTAAAGTTACCCTCAATATTTTCGTTAGGTGCTTCAATTTTTATAGCATTTTCGGAAAAATAAACATGAAAGTTATCAGCACTCAAATCAGCAATGCCTACATTTTCATTTACCGTTACATTAACAATAGCTGTATCACATGTTATTGGAGAACCTCCATCACATATTGCATAGGTAAAGTAATCGTTACCAAACCAACCATTATTTGGAGTATAGGTAATCGCACCAGTGGAAGCATTGACAGAAACCGTTCCATTTGAAGGATTTGTGATTATACTCACAGAACTAGGAACGATTTGATTTTCTGCATCAATGTCGTTACTTACAACATCTATCACAACAGGTTGATTCATGTCGGTAGTTGCGTTATCATTATTTGCGATTATTGTATTATTTCCAGGAACTACTTCAGTTACAGTTAAAGTTACCAAAGCTTGATCACACAAAGCAGGTGTACCGTTGTCGCAAATACTGTATATGAATGAATCATTACCGAAAAAACCAAGATTTGGCGTATATGTAATATCGCAAGAACCCGGAATAATAGTAAGCGTTCCATTAGATGGAGGGGAAACAACATTTAAAGATGAACAAATCAAACCATTTTCTGGATCCACATCATTTAACGTAACTGAAATAACAACTGGCACATCTTCCAAAGTATTAAAATTGTCATCATTAGCTACAACCGGTTGATTAATAGGATTATAAATCAACTGAATATCATCAATTAATACTTCATCATTAGCTGCGCCACCTCCAGGTGTCATATTTGTGGTGAATGTTGCCAAAATGAACTGTGGTGTTGTTGCTGGACCTGTATAGTTGAAAGGTACTGATTTTCTGACCCAAACACCACCTGTTGGAGAGTAATTCAAAGTTGCTGTTGCCACAACATGAGGATTTGAATTGGCATCTAGTGGATCTCTCAAGTCATAATTGTCATGCATAATTGCATTTACTCTTGCCATTGAGTTACCAGAGGCAGCTGTATATTTCACCCAAAAAACCAATGAATCTGGAGATGCGGTTAAAGCTTCTGAAAAATTAACATCTGCCGTTTTAGAAAAGTTGTAATTTGAAGTACTTGTTGGTGTAGAACTTCCCATATTAATTTGACCTAATGTCATGTTTCCATTCGCAACTATTCCTAGTGTTGATTTTGACCAAATTCTTGCACAGTAAGCACCAGTTGCTCCTGGTCTAATTGCTGTTGAACGCTGAATTTGCTGAGAAGCAAAACCAACCAAACTGCCCGTTCCTGATTTAAAACTATTCCAATTTGAAGGTTCCTCATTTGCTGAACCCACATTGTCCCAAGTCTCCATATCAGAATTCCCTAGTTGCTGAGAAAAAGAGGTAAACAAAGTGAGAATTCCAAGAGATGCAAATAGTAGACTTTTTTTCATAATACAGTTTAATGATTTGACAAATGTAAAAATAAGCAATTAATAAAAAAAACAGAATAATTTAGCGCGCGATGAAATAACCTTATTAACATTTTCATTTTGTTTCGTTAACTTTGTGTATGCTCGATTTTTCCAGAAGCACTTTACCGATAATGGAAATATTCTACACCATTCAAGGTGAGGGATTCCATTCAGGACGACCAGCAATTTTTATTAGGACTGCTGGTTGTGATGTGGGATGCGTTTGGTGTGATGTAAAAGAAAGTTGGACCATTTCTAAAGAACAAAATCTTAACATTGAAGCTATTTACAACTTAATCAAGAATTACGACTCAAAATTTGTAGTGATAACAGGAGGTGAACCGCTCATGCATGATTTATCTGAATTGACTCTATTACTTAAGAAATCAGGTTACGAAATTGCAATAGAAACATCAGGCACTTCTCTGAAATCAGGAATAATCGATTGGTATTGTTTTTCACCAAAGAAATTCAAATTGCCTGTTGATGAATCCTATTCCTTGGCCCATGAACTAAAAATTATCATTAATCATTCTTCTGACTTCTCTTGGGCAGAGGAACACGCTAAAAAAGTTAGCAAGGATTGTGTCCTTTATCTTCAGTCTGAATGGGATAAAAAGGAACGTTATTTGCCTGAAATAATTGACTATGTTAAGAAAAATCCAAAATGGAAAATATCTTTACAATCTCACAAATTCATGAATATTCCCTAAATCTTTAACCATGAAAACATTTCTATTCTTTTTAACATTACTGATTACTGGTTCCTCTTTTTCTCAATATGGTTATTCTACAAAAAGTAAAAAAGCTATAAAGTTATTTGAATTGGGACAAAAGGAGCCGAACTTAAGTCTAGATCCAACCACCAATCTACCTAATTTTAGAAAGGGTATTGAATATATTGAAAAAGCCATCTTAAAGGATGCTAATTTTTGGGAAGCACATTTACTTGTAGCTGAATATTATGAGTACTTGTATGACTACGATAATGCCATCGACCATTACGAAAAAGCAATTCAAATTAATCCCAATCATACTTACACTGGAAGCACCTATTTCTATTTAGCAAATCTTGAGTTTGCAACTGGCGCTTATGAAGAATGTGCAAAGAATTTAAATTTTTTTGTAAAATTCAACAATGCAAATGAAGAATTGTTAAACCAGGCCTATTTTCTTCAAACCAGCTGTGAATTTGCTATAAACGCTTTAAAGAATCCTAAGAAATATGAACCGATCAACGCAGGTCCTGGAGTAAACACTGCAGATCCTGAATACTACCCCACATTAACTGTGGATGGTAAAACACTATTGTTCACAAGACGAATTAATGACGACCGAGTGCTAAAATATCAGGAACAAGAAGATTTTTATGTATCTCAAAAAAATAGTGAAGATATTTGGACAGATGCAATTGCTATGCCTTCGAATGTAAATACTGTTCTTAATGAGGGTGCACCTACAATATCCGCTGATGGGAGGTCATTAATATTTGTTGCTTGCTCAGATCAATCCGGAGACAACTATTACGGAGAAGGCAGAACCGGCATGGGTAGTTGTGATTTATTTTACACCAAAAAAATAGGAAATTCCTGGATAAATCCAACCAATTTAAGTGGATATGTAAATACTTTTTCTTGGGAGTCTCAGCCGTCATTGTCATCAGATGGTAAAACCTTGTATTACATTCGAAGAGTGAGTAAGAAAGGAGAAATGTCTAATTCAGATATTTATGTTTCAATCCTCGGTGATGACGGGAAATGGGGCGTCGGAACTCCTCTTCCAAAAACAATCAACACCCCTCTTCAAGAAGAATCTGTTCTCATTCATCCAGATGGTAAAACATTGTATTTTGCTTCTCGTGGTCATATTGGTATGGGTGGGTCAGACATATATATATCAAGATTGGATAAAAATGGCAATTGGTCAAAACCTGAAAATTTGGGATATCCAATCAATACAATTTATGACGAAAATTCATTACTCGTTTCTGCTGATGGGGAATTAGCTTTTTTCGCTTCTGACAGAGCAGGTGGATATGGCGATTTGGATATTTATTATTTTGAAATGCCTGATGAATTTAAACCTACAAAAACGCTATATTTTGATGGAATTGTTTACGATATTGTGGATAAACATCCAATTCCAGGAAAATTTACATTGATAGATTTAGAATCTGGAACTGAAGTAATCGTTTCTGAAGCAGATAAACTTACTGGAGAATTTATGGTATCATTACCGGTTAATAGGAAATATGTTTTGAATGTTAGCTATCCTGGTTATTTATTCTTCTCAGAGAATTTTGATATGACAAGCCCTGATAGTGTAAATAGCGTTCACATGGACGTCCCATTAGTTCCTGAATCTTCAGATATTCCGGTAGAATTAG
>CANJNE010000075.1 GCA_947475275.1 Flavobacteriales bacterium
ATGCTGAATTGGTTCCTGTGGGCAAAGATCAGTTACAACACATCGAAATTACAAGGGATGTTGCTTCTCGTTTTAATAATCAGATGGGAGATACATTTATTTTGCCAGATGCGAGAATAGCAGAATCAACAATGTATGTTTTGGGAACTGATGGGCATAAAATGAGTAAATCAAGGGATAATACCATTAATATTTTTCTTCCTGAAAATGAACTTAAAAAACAAGTAATGGGAATAGTTTCGGACAGCAAAGCGCTTGAAGAACCAAAAGATCCAGACACATGCAACGTTTTTGCCATTTTTAAACTTTTAGCAAATGAAGATCAAATTCAAAAGATGCGCGAAAATTATATTAACGGAGGATATGGGTATGGCCATGCCAAAAAAGCGCTTTTAGAGCTAATATTAGATAAATTTTCTGCAGAAAGAGCGAAATACAATTTCCTTATGGAAAATAAGGACCAAATCGATTTGGCATTAAAAAACGGCGCTATAAAAGCACAAAAAATAGCAAGTGGCGTTCTTCAGCGCGTTCGCACCAAAATAGGCTATCAATGATTTGATTAACATTTTATGCTATCTTTGATAAGATGCAGATTTTTAAATATTTATCGGCTTTCTTTACCCTTTGCTTTCTGCTTATATCTTGTGGTGGTGCTGACGCTGATTCACAACAATTAATTGCTAAAGGCGGTAAAAATTATGGGGGTGAATTAAAATTTTCTTCACCTGAAATAATTAATAATTTATTCCCTTTAGGAGCTCAAGACGCATACAGTCAGCGAATAACATCGCAAATTTTTGAAACCCTTCTCAAATTAGATTTAGAAACAATGGAAGTTAAACCATGTTTAGCTGAATCCTATAAAGTTAACGAAAATGCTACCCTTTTTACATTCAAAATTAGGAAAGGGGTGTTTTTTCATGAGGATGATTGTTTCGAAGATTCCCAGCGTGAATTGACTGTAAACGATGTTAAATTTAGCTTAGATTTTGCCTGTTCTGGTCTAAAGGAAAACAAGTTTGGACAACAACTTTTGAATATTATTAAAGGAGCAAGCGAATTTAATGAAAAAACAAAAATCAAATTTGATGAAGGGGGCGTTACAGGGATTAAAATTGTCGATTCCCAAACGCTGCAGATCGAACTTAAGGAATCATTTGTAGGATTTGATAAAATTCTTACCATGACCAACTTGAGTATTTTTCCAAAGGAATCCTATGAAAGCTATGGCAGTAAAATATCAACTCATCCCATAGGTACTGGTCCATTCAAACTTCAAAAAATGGACAAAAAAGGAATTGTTTTAATAAGAAATAACAACTATTGGAGAAAAGACGAATTTGGGAATCAGTTGCCATTTTTAGACAAAGTTGAAATGAGCTATGTGAAAGAAAAAAAGTCTGAATTACAAGCATTTAGCAAAAAAGAAATTGATATACTTTTTGATATTCCAGGTGATCAAATTGAGTTTTTGTTAGGCTCTCTTAAGGATGCTCAGAATGGAAAGAATGTTAAACATCAAGTCGAGTCGAAATCAAGCTACAACATTGAATATATTGGATTCAATTGCCAAAGTCCTGAATTTAAAAACCCAAAAATTAGACAAGCCTTTAACTTTGCAATTGATAGAAGGGTAATTACAGACGTTTGGATGAATGGTGATGGTTACCCAGCAAATTTTGGTTTTGTACCCTCAATGGTGGACTTTTCAAATGAAAACATAAAGGACGTTATAAATGACGATAAAAAAGCCCAACAGCTGCTTAAAGAATGTGGATTCCCTGGGGGTATTGGATTTCCAGTTGTTGATTTTTATGTTAATGCAAGCAATGGTTCAACAAACCACAAAATGTGTTTGGGTATTGCAGATGAATTGAAGAATGTACTTGGAATATCATTGAACATAAAATTATGTACTTTACAGGAACTAGAAGCAGCTATTTTGAATGGAAAAGCAAAGATATGGAGGTCGGGATGGGTTGCCGATTATCCTGACGCTGAAAGTTTTCTCAATTTATTTTATCTCGATGAAATTTCACAGAAATCAAATTTTTCAAATAGCTTTAAGTATCAAAATTCTAGTTTCAACAACTTATTGCAGCTGGCTAAAAAAGAATTAGACTCGAAGAAACGAAATTTATTTTACGAAAAATGCAGTCAAATCATTGTCAATGAATCTCCAGCGATTCCTCTTATTAACGACGATTTTATAGTGATGGTCAATAAACGTGTTCGGAATTTTAAAACGAATGAAATGGAACATGTGGATTTTTCTTCTATCTTTATCAAAGACAACAATTGATGTCTTTTTATTATTAACTTCTTAAGGCTCTCAGCTTGCAGTTCTTGGCTGTCTTCTCAAAAGACAGCCTTTTTATTTATTTAATCATTTCCTTTTCTATAATTCCTAAATCATCGTAAAAAGGTTCACCAAAAGCTCTTATCAATGGTGTTTTAAGAAATCTGTACACCGGGACATTTAATTGTTCTCCTAGTGAACACGCGGCATCACAAACTTTCCAATTATCAACAACTAGCACCTTTCGATCATGTAATCTCTTTACGCGAATGGGATATAAATGACATGAAATTGGTTTGATAAAATTGGTTTTTTTGTTTTCATAAGCTTTTTCCATTGAACATTTCACCACTCCCTCATTGTCTTGTATGGCAAAAGCACAAATTCCATCATTTACCAATGTAGTGACAGGTTCATTTTCTATATCCATGTAAAACACCCCTTTCTTTGAAACAGCCGCAATACCTTGTGCGGACATATATGGTTTGATTTCTTCAAGGTTATTTTCTATCAAATCAATTTCTTCCAATGTTAACGGCGCACCTGCATCCCCTTGAACACAGCACGCTCCTTTGCACGCCCCTAAATCACAAACAAATTTTTTAGTAAATAATTCTTTCTCTAAAAGAAGATTGTCGACATCGAAATACATAGTACGTTTTTTACATTGCGAAATTGGGAAAAAATCACTTTACATATGGGTTTCAAATAAGTAAATTCATTGAGTTTGTTGGAATTTCAAAAAAAAGATTTATATTTGCATCGTTAAAATGATTTAAAACAAAAGAACGAGGGGACGAAAGTCCCCTCTTTTTTCATGTTATGATTAACAAAAATCGCGTAAAAGAGCTCGTTAACGAAAGAATTCAGGAATTAAACTGTGGTTTGTTTGTTGTTGAATTATCCATAAGTCCGACAAATGTAATTTCTGTTGAATTGGATAAAATGGGAGGTAATGTCTCAATTAATGATTGCATGTCAGTTTCGAGAAATGTTGAACATAATTTAAATCGCGAAGAACAAGATTTTGAAATTCAGGTTTCCTCTGCGGGCTTAGATAAACCTTTTCGTGTTTTAGATCAATACATAAAAAATATTGGTCGCCCTGTAAAGGTTGTCTCAAAAGAAGGTGTTAAAACTGAAGGACTGCTTGTTGAGGCTGAAGCCGAAAAAATAATGTTAGAAGTTGAGCGCATAGAAAAAATTGAAGGGAAGAAAAAGAAGGAAAAAATAAAGGAATGTCTGACATTCCATATGAGTGAAATAAAAGAAACAAAAGTTGTTGTATTATTTAAATAGGTAGTAATGAATAGCCTTGAATTAGTTGAATCGTTCTCTGAGTTTAAAGAGTTAAAAAGCATAGATAAACAAACTATGCAGCATGTACTTGAAGATGTTTTTCGTGCAATGCTTAAAAAGAAGTTTAATACAGATGAACACATTGATATCATTGTAAATATTGACAAAGGAGACGTACAGATCTTCTTGAATAAGGAAATTGTAGATGATGGCGAGGTAGAAGATCCCAATACAGAGATTGCATATTCAGACGCAATAAAAATTGAGCCTGATTTCGAAATTGGTGAGGAAGTTACTGAAGAATTTAAATTCGCTGACTTTGGTCGTCGCAATATTCTTTCTTTGCGCCAAAACCTTATTTCAAGAATCATGGAATTGGAGAAAGATCACCTTTATCGCAAATATAAAGAGCGTATTGGTGAAATTGTGACAGCGGAAGTTTACCAAGTTTGGAAGAAAGAAATTATGGTATTGGATGACGAGGGGAATGAATTGATTCTTCCTAAATCTGAACAAATTCCTTCTGACTACTTCAAAAAAGGCGAAACTGTTCGCGCTGTGGTTGCAAAAGTTGATATGCGAAACAGTTCTCCGGTTATCATTTTATCTAGAACTGCGCCTGAATTCTTAGAGCGCCTGTTTGAGTTGGAAGTGCCTGAGGTATTTGATGGACTTATCACCATTAAACGTATCGTTCGCGAGCCAGGAGAAAGAGCGAAAGTTGCTGTGGAATCATATGATGATCGCGTGGATCCTGTTGGTGCATGTGTCGGAATGAAAGGTTCAAGAATTCATGGAATTGTTCGTGAGTTACGCAATGAAAATATTGATGTTATCAATTTCACAAATAACCCTCAGCTTTTAATTCAGCGCTCCCTATCTCCAGCAAAAATTTCTTCAATAGAAATTAGTGAGGAAGATAAACGTGCTAAAGTATTCTTGAAGCCTGATCAGGTATCGCTTGCAATTGGTAAAGGAGGCCACAACATCAAATTGGCAGGTAGACTTTGCGGATACGAACTCGATGTTTACCGTGAAGGTGAAGTCGATATCGACGATGTTGATTTGGAAGAATTTGCTGATGAAATCGATGGTTGGATCATTGATGAATTAAAAGCAATAGGTTGTGATACTGCAAAATCAGTTTTAGAAATTAGCGTAACTGATTTGGTTCAACGAACCGATTTGGAAGAGGAAACTATTGAAGAAGTGTTTAAAATCTTACGTTCAGAATTTGAATAATTTCACATAATCTAGAACAAATTAATTAATAAATAGAAGGACGATTCATTTATGGCCGGTAAACCAATAAGACTAGGAAAAGCAGCTGGAGAACTCAATGTGGGTGTCTCCACCTTGGTTGATTTCCTTGATTCAAAGGGGATTAAAATTGACATGAATCCGAATACCAAGTTGGAATCGGAACATTATGAAATCCTGCAAAAAGAATTTGCGGCAGATCAAAACTTGAAAGAACAGTCTAAGTTTTCTGCTGTAAGGAGAGAGAAGAGAGAAACAA
Source organism: Flavobacteriales bacterium (assembly GCA_947475275.1). GTDB lineage: Bacteria > Bacteroidota > Bacteroidia > Flavobacteriales_D > Crocinitomicaceae > M0103. Next base: position 5,121 of record CANJNE010000075.1, read on the forward strand.
TATCCATTAGAGATAAAGAGGAAGAAGTTCAGCCAGAACCAGAACCAATTGAGGTCAAAGAAATCAAAGAGGTTGAAGTGGTTGAAGCGGTTGAAGTAGTTAAGGAAGCCAAGAATGATGAACCTGAAGAAGAAAAGATCATTGAAAAACCTATTGAGCCAACAGAACCAGAAATAGGTGTACAAATTGTTGGTAAAATAGACTTGGATAAGCTCAATCAAAAAACAAGGCCTGAAAAAAAGGTTGAAGAAATTAAAGAGTCCGTTAAAGAAAAAGTTGCTCCTGTGGTTGAAGAACCAAAAGTTGTGCAAAAGGAAGAAATTGAAACAATTCGTGTTGAACGACAAGTTTTGTCAGGTCCAACTGTCCTTGGTAAAATTGAACTTCCGGTAGAAAAGCCTAAAACACCAACTGCGCGACCTGATCATGGTAATCAATCTGCAGAAAACAAAAAGAAACGCAAGCGCATCAAGAAAATTGACACCAATGTTACTGTTTCAAATGATAATGCGAACCAACAAAAAGGTGGCTTTAAAAAAGGTGGTCAAAAATTTGAGAAAACCGAAATTAAGGATGTAGATATTCAAAAGGAAATCAAAGAGACGCTTGCTAGATTATCTAATCAAGGTGGTAAATCCAAGGCATCTAAAAACAGAAGAGCGAAGCGAGACTTTGTAGCACAGCGTCGCCAAGAAGAAATGGCTGCGGCTGAAATGGAAGAGAAAATCCTGAAATTAACGGAGTTCGTTACCGTTTCAGAGTTGGCATCCATGATGAGCGTGCAACCTACCCAGGTTATTTCCGCTTGTATGTCACTAGGTATTTTTGCTTCAATAAATCAACGTTTGGATGCTGAAACCATTCAAATTGTAGCCGATGAATTTGGTTTTGAAGCACAATTTGTAAGTGCCGAAGTGCAAGAAGCAATTCCAGTTCAAGAAGATAAAGAGGAAGATTTGTTGCCAAGACCACCGATTATTACGGTAATGGGACACGTAGATCATGGTAAAACTTCTTTATTAGATAAAATCCGTAACGCCAACGTAACTGCTGGTGAAGCCGGAGGAATTACACAACATATCGGTGCATATTCTGTGACCTTGAAAGATGACAGAAAAATGACCTTCCTCGATACTCCAGGTCACGAAGCGTTTACAGCGATGCGTGCCCGTGGTGCCCAAGTAACGGATGTAGCTATTATTATTGTAGCAGCGGATGATGACGTAATGCCTCAAACTAAAGAAGCCATTTCTCATGCGCAAGCTGCAAATGTGCCAATGGTATTCGCCATCAATAAAATTGATAAACCTGGTGCTAATCCAGATAAAATACGCGAGCAACTTTCTCAAATGAACATCTTAGTTGAAGACTGGGGTGGAAAGTACCAAGTTCAAGAAATTTCTGCTAAGCAAAACTTGAAAATTGATGAATTGCTTGATAAGGTATTACTTGAAGCTGAATTACTCGATTTGCGTGCTAATCCAAATAAAAATGCCCTAGGCACAGTTATCGAATCATCACTTGATAAAGGAAAGGGTTTTGTTACCAACATGCTCGTGGAATCAGGAACAATAAAAATCGGTGATGTTGTGCTTGTTGGTAGAAACTATGGAAGGGTGCGTGCAATGCATGACGAAAACGGCAACATATTGAAAATTGCTGGTCCCGCTCAACCTGTTTCCATTTTAGGTATCAATGGTGCTCCAAGTGCGGGCGATAAATTCCATGTAATGGATGATGAGAAAGAGGCTAAAACAATTGCATCTAAAAGAGAACAATTGTACCGTGAGCAAGGACTTAGAACCACCAAACACATTACACTTGATGAAATTGGTAGACGTTTGGCAATTGGTGACTTTAAGGAACTTAATGTTATCGTTAAAGGTGACGTGGATGGTTCAATTGAAGCACTATCTGATTCATTATTGCGCTTATCAACAGAAGAAATTCAAGTCAATATTGTCCATAAAGGTGTAGGTGCGATTTCTGAAGCCGATGTAAATTTAGCTTCTGCTTCTGATGCCATCATTATCGGTTTCCAAGTTCGACCTTCTTTAGCAGCCAGAAGACTTGCTGAAAACGAACAAATTGATATCCGCTTGTATTCCGTAATTTACAAGGCAATTGAAGAAATCAAGTCCGCAATGGAAGGAATGCTTTCACCAGATATCGAGGAAAATATAACAGGTTCTGCGGAAATTCGAGAAACTTTTGATATTACAAAAGTTGGAACTATTGCAGGTTGTTATGTCTTGGACGGAATTATCAAGCGTTCTTCTAAAATACGTGTTATACGAGATGGAATTGTAATTCATACAGGCGTTCTCGGATCGCTCAAACGATTCAAAGACGATGTTCGTGAAGTGAAAAACAATTACGAATGTGGTCTGAATATAGATAAATTCAATGACATTAAGATAGGTGATATTGTAGAAGCTTTCGAACAGGTCGAAGTAGCAAGAAAACTATAAAAGTAAAATCCCTCAGCAAGAGGGATTTTTTATTTTGTTAAACCTTAGAATAGAAACGATTATTTAAGGGAATTCAGTAAATTTGTAGAAATTTAAAATGTATCAACAATGATATTAGGTGTATTTGGACCATGGCAAGTTGTAATTATTCTTGCAGTTGTGTTATTACTTTTTGGTGGCAAGAAAATTCCAGAATTAATGAAGGGTTTAGGGCAAGGCGTGAAAGAGTTTAAAGATGCTTCAAGAACTGATGCCCCTAAAAGCGAACCCAATTCAAAGCCAGAAAAAGTAGCTGAAGAAGATAACGCTTAAATTAATCTTTAATGCTAAAATCTTTTGCTGAAGTAAAAAACAAACTTGCTTCGGGAGTTTCTGTTTTGGAAATTGTCGAGCAATATCTTGTTGAAATAAATAAAAATCAACATCTCAATTGTTTTCTTGAAGTTTTTGAGGAATCTGTGCGACAAAATGCCGCAGATGTTGATGCCAAAATCAAAAATGGTAAAGCAGGAAAGTTAGCAGGAATGGTGATCGGATTAAAAGACAACCTCTGCTACAAAAATCACAAAGTTTCTGCCTCATCAAAAATTCTTGAAGGTTTCGAATCTCTTTTCACCGCAACCGCTGTACAACGTTTAATTGATGAAGACGCAATAATCATCGGGCGCTTAAATTGTGACGAATTCGCAATGGGAAGCTCCAATGAAAATTCTGCGTTCGGACCAGTGAAAAATAATTTAAATAACAACCTAGTACCAGGCGGTTCTTCCGGAGGATCAGCCGTTGCTGTTTCATCTGGATTATGCACCATAGCGCTAGGAAGTGACACTGGAGGATCTATTCGACAACCAGCATCTTTTACAGGAACATATGGCCTAAAGCCAACTTATGGTAGAATTAGCAGATATGGTTTAATTGCCTACGCTTCCTCTTTTGATCAAATTGGACCATTTGCAAATTCTTTAGAGGATGTAGCTCTTGTAACTGAAATCATGTCTGGTGTTGATAAATTTGATAGTACCTCATCCAGCAAAACCGTCGGGAACTACACTGATTTTCAAAAAGTTTCTGGAATTAAATTCGCTGTTATCAAGGAGGCCGTTTCTCATGAAGGTGTTGATCCGGAAATAAAAAGCTTCATTCAAGAATCTATAAATAAACTGCGCAAAGATGGCCATATTGTAGAGGAGGTTTCCTTTCCTTATTTAGACTTCATGGTTCCCACATATTATGTACTATCAACTGCTGAAGCTTCCTCAAACCTTTCGAGATTTGATGGCGTGCACTACGGTTACAGAAGTCCTAATGCAATAGGGGTTGAAGAAACATATAAAAAATCCCGATCTGAAGGATTTGGCCCTGAAGTGAAAAGAAGAATTATGGCTGGAACATTCGTTCTTTCACATGGATATTATGACGCTTATTATACAAAAGGTCAAAAAGTTCGTAGAATTCTCAAGGACAAAACCGATGACATCCTCAATCAATACGATGTCATACTCATGCCTACAACACCAAATACAGCATTTGAATTGAATGCAGTTAAAGACCCAATATCTATGTATCTTCAAGATATCTTTACCGTTCACGCCAACTTAACAGGAAATCCTGCCATTTCAATTCCTTTAGGAAAGCACACTAATGGAATGCCTTTTGGCTTGCAGTTAATGACAAGACATTTTGAAGAAAAACGCTTATTTGATATCGCAGCCTATATTGAATCTTTAAATTGATTTTTATTCAATGAAAGTTTTCTATTCAATACTCGCTTTGTTTTTTATCGCTCCTTTGTCGGGGCAAGTGAATGCCAATACTGCTAAACCAAGCGATACCCTTGACCCAGACGCCTTCATTAACACAGTAGAACAAAGTTTGCAATTATATATTGCTGAGCATTTGAAGGATTCCAACTACGATTCATTGGTGAAAGCCTTGAATTATGCCCCTGATGATTTACCAGAATTCAGCGATGCCATTTATTGTGAAAGAATTGAAGCAATTAACGAATTGAGCCCTTTTCATCTCGATTGTAATGACATTACGCTTTCTACCATTAAATATTTTGTAAAAAACAGAAGGTCCTTTACCAGCATTGTACTTGGAAGATCCGCTTTGTATTTCGATTTATTCGAAGAGACCTTATCTGAATATGGATTACCACTTGAATTAAAATACCTTGCAGTGATTGAAAGTGGTTTAAGACCGCAAGTTAAATCCAAAGCTGGAGCTTTAGGGCTATGGCAATTTATGTACGCCACAGGCCAAAGTTATGGTTTAGTTGAAAACTCATATATTGATCAACGCATGGATCCAGTTGCTGCTACAAATGCAGCATGCCGATTTTTAAAAAAACTTTATGGTATTTATGGCGATTGGAATCTGGCATTAGCAGCATATAACGCAGGACCAGGTAATGTGAATAAAGCCATTAGACGTTCAGGAAACAAAACCACATATTGGGAAATACGTCCATTTTTACCAACTGAAACACAAGGATATGTGCCCAATTTCATCGCAGCAGCATACATGTTGAATTATTACGCTGAACATAATATTGTCCCTACTGAAGCCAAAATTCATTATCAACAAATCGATACAATGTGTCTGTCCGCAGGTATTCACATGAATACTCTTTCGAAATTAGTTGAATGGCCAGTAGAAGATATCCAGGCACTCAATCCAATTTATAAAACCACGTATATACCAAAAACTTCTCCCCCACAATGTATCTCAGGACCTTTGGAAAAAATAGGATTATTGGTTTCTATAGAGTATGAAATGTATATGACTGAACTCAAAGCATACAATCCTGAATTGGCTGCGCAAATAGAAAGAGATCGCGATACAACACCTGTGGCTTTAGAAACTTTATATTTGGATACTGCCGCAGTGGACACCACTAATCTTGAAGGCTACATATATCACAAAGTAAAAACAGGTGAAACGCTCACTGCTATTTCAAAAAAATATACTGTCAGTGTTGATGAAATACTCGATTGGAATGACTTAAGAACCACAAATATTTATGTCGGACAACGTTTATTATTAAAAGCGGAATTGCCCAAAACAACCTCAACAACAGTAGCGGCTGCAACCACAACACCGGTTAAAACGGCTGCAAAAACAACCACCACAAAAAAGTATTATACTGTAAAATCTGGTGATACTTTTTCAAAAATTGCTTCTAAATACGGCGTTTCGCAGTCGAAATTATCAAAACTAAATCCTGGAATCAATATTAATAAAATAAAGGTCGGCCAAAAAATTAGAGTGAAATAAGTCTTTTCTCTTTAAATTTAACCACTTATGACGATTTCACTTTCTGCAGTCATTATTACCTACAATGAAGAACGAAATATTGAAAGATGTTTGGCTTCTTTGCATGGAATTGCCGATGAAATATTAGTGGTTGACTCATTTTCTAGTGATAAAACCGAAGAGATTTGCCAACAACACAAGGTAAAATTCATTCAAAACAAATTTGAAGGGCACATTCAGCAGAAAAACTTTGCCATTTCTTGTGCATCAAATAATTGGATTCTATCTCTTGATGCCGATGAAGCATTGTCTGAAGAATTAAGAACAAGTTTAATAAATATTAAGTCGCGCAAAGATTTCAATGGTTATAGCATGAACCGTTTAACCAATTATTGCGGTAAGTGGGTGAAACATTGTGGATGGTATCCAGATACAAAAATTCGGCTGGTTCACCGTGATTACGCAAAATGGAGCGGCGTCAATCCCCATGATAAATTGGAGATGAATAACGGAGAAAGTACTGGATTTTTAATTGGAGATATTTTACATTATTCCTATTACACACAACAAGATCATTTAAATCAAATCGAGTATTTCGGCGGCATTGCTTCCAAAGAGCTTTTCGAAAAAGGCGCAAAATCAAGCTGGTTCAAAATCATATATAAAGTAATTGCACAATTTTTTAAAAGCTATTTTTTAAAACTTGGTTTTCTGGATGGCAAAACTGGTATCACTATAAGCAGGTTAAGTGCTTATGCAACTTATGTTAAGTACCATAAATTGCTTCGATTGAAAAAGTGAATATGGCGAATAAGCTCGAAAATATTAAACGGATATTAATTTCCAGAACTGACAGTATTGGCGATGTTGCTTTAACACTTCCTATGTGCGTATGGCTAAAAAACCTTTTTCCTCATGCAAAATTGATTTATTTAGGAAAAGCATATACAGCACCTATCATTTCAAAATTCGATGTAATTGATACGTTTGTGGATTGGACAAGCGTTGAGAATTTGGAACCTCTGGAGCAAATACAATATTTTAAAAAACTAGCGATTGACGCAATAATTCATGTTTTTCCCAATAAAAAGATAGCCAAACTTGCAAAAGATTCAGGCATACCTATGCGCA
>CANJNE010000076.1 GCA_947475275.1 Flavobacteriales bacterium
ACTTATTCCAAAACCCATTTGTAGAAACCCCATAACTCTTCCACGATGATTAAAGTCGAATAAATCTGCTACGATAGCCAAAGAAATGGAGGATATTACTCCACCGAAAATTCCTGTGACAATTCTCGCAAAAACAAGGAAAGTATAAGAATTGGATAAACCGCAAAGTAAGGTTCCAATTATAAAACCACTATAAAAGAAGACTAATAGCTTTTTGCGATCAAATTTATCTGCAAAACTAGCGGTAAGGAATCCTGAAACACCAGCAGATATTGCGTAACTTGATACGACCAATCCAAATTGTGATGGCGTTATCTTTAAATCTTTAATCAATAAATCTCCCAATGGCGACATCACCATAAAATCCAAAACGACACTAAATTGGGTAAGCGCAAGAATGAGGATGACTACTTTTTGATAGGCTGTAAATGGTATTTTAACTTTTGAATCAGACATAATCAAAGTTAAGAAAATTCAAATAACAAAAGATTTCTGGAGTGTGAAAGCGGCCGAGTGTTAAGAAAAAAACCAGAGTTTGTAACATCGCTCTCGCTTTGTTTCTCACTCTGGTTTTTGTACCCGAGGCCGGAATCGAACCGGCACTCCCGAAAGAACAGGATTTTGAATCCAGCGCGTCTACCAGTTCCGCCACTCGGGCTTCTGTTTTCAGAAGAGGTGCAAAAGTATCAATTTTCTATTATTTGAGCAATTAATTTTTTGAATGTAATCAGAAATCGGTGAAAAATTATTTGGTTACCTTAAAAACCTTCTTATTATCTCCAACTATTAATTCAACAAAATATAAACCTGAATTCAAGGAAGAAAGGTTTTCAAAAATAATATTGTTCAATGCAGGTTGGGCAGTAAACACTTTATTCTGGATAGTTCTTCCTGAAGCATCAATTAATGAAATAAGGCAATTTTCTGTGAAACCAGAGCCCTCAAAGTTGATCTCAATTTGGTCGTGAAACGGATTCGGAAAAACTTCTGCATTTTTGAATGCTAGTTCAATTGTTGATGTCATACTGCATCCATTAAGCGTACCCGGTATATTATCATCCAACCATACCAACCTTCTTGAAATCCAATCTTTTAGTCGCTGAACTTCCTCTGCATAGGTTTGAGACGGAGCTTGCACCTCATAGGTTCCTGTTGCAACGCCCATATTTCCCCATACTTGATAATGCCAATTTTGACTTTCACTTACTACAGTGGCTATTGAATCAATTTGTTGATGAAGGTATGTTTCATCTAACAAGGACCGTCTCAAATCCTCATATCGGCAGCGCAGTTCATTTCTAAAGGTGCTGTCTTGCAGCAAGCGAATATACCAACCGGGGGCGTTAACATCCTGGTCCACTTCTCCATACATAAACTGTGAACCATCTTCAGATCCTGCCCACATATCCTTCAAAGCCCAATCAAAATCCCAAACAGGACCAGATCTTAACTTACCATAGGTACCGTCTAAATTATCTTTGTCCTTAAATAAAAACCTGCTTTTTTTGTAGCCATCAATATTTCTTGCGAGTTCATTGATAATGAAATAATCTATAAAAGATCTCACACTAATGTATTTTCGGTAACCGTTAATTGGATCATCGAAATTTGAAGAATATAAGGCGGTTTCAAATGCATTCATGAAATTTTGGATGTACGTCTTTTGTTCCAACACAATATCTTCTGGTTTTGGATAATAATAGACAAAATGCACATCAAGTCCGGGGAATCCAATAGGCGAAAAATTTGATGGCCATGAATTTGTATTGTCCCAATAATCTATTTTAATAATGTACCCACCTGTAACATCTAAACCAAAAGTCTCCAATGAATCTAACTTTGCAATATCAACTCTATTTGAATCTCTTTTGATTTTTTCAGCCAATAAATAAATTCCCTGATATTCACCATTCAGTATTACATCAACATGCCTAGATCTCACCCCGTAATGTCCCATTGAGTCAAAAAGTTGAAAAGGAAGGCTATTTCTTGCGAATGATTTATCATTATAATTGGCCAACAATAACCAGTCATTTTCAGCGGGCATATCCAAAATTGAAGAATCAATCGAATTGCCTAATGTGTCTGTTAATTCAATGGAATAAGGTTTTTGAGGTAAGGAAAGCGAATAGTTCCCTCTATATTCTATACCTATTTTACCATTGTATTCGTTGAATGGATCTACCAAATGGTTTCTATTTCCAGGACCATTGTAGATAATTCCCATATCTGCAACGGTTTTGATGTCATATCCTATAGATAAACCATTGGTTTCGATAACAACAATAGGAAGATTTGATTCAGCAAATGCAAAATAGGTAGCTGGGTTACTTCCAAATGTTATTGAACAATTAATGACATTTCCAATATCGGCAGCGTAATCATCGCGGACTTTAATTTTCCATATACCATTAGGATTTTGACCGTTATTGACAGCTCCCATTTGACCCATAGGGATGAAAGTCCCTGTAAAAGGTGCTGCCCCAGACTGTATTGTATTTGGCACATCCTGGTTAAAGCAGGTGTTGACCAAGTTGTCATCTCCACCACCAACACCGCTCATGAGTAAGCGTGTTGTTCCATCCGGCGCTTGCACTTCTATTGTCAAGTCTGCTAAATAAGTGTGATTTAGGTTTAAACAAACTGTTTCTAAACCAAAGTTGACCGTATCAATAGTATTTTGGGGAACATTAACAATAATCGGAATTTCCAATGTCTGAAAATCGTTAATTACTCCTCCACCACCATTAAAGGTTTGTGCAGAAGTATTAACTGAGAATAACAGTAAAAAGAAGAAAAGTCTCATCAATTCAATATATTTTTGTTAGCAAAGTAAAGCATTAAATTCAGATGTCTAAAATACTTATTAAGAACATTAAAAAGTTATTTCAAGTTGGTGAAGAAATTCCTGAAATAATTAGGGGTGAAGCAATGAAAACAATCCCTTTTATCGAAAATGCATATTTGGCTCTTGAGGATGGCGTAATTGTCGATTATGGCAACATGGAAAATCTTGAAGGAATTTCCGATTGGAGGAATTTAGAAGTAATTGATGCCACTGGTAAATTCGTTTTTCCCGCATTTTGTGATGCTCACTCTCACCTTGTATTTGCAAAAAGCCGAGAGGAGGAATTTGTTGATAGAATTAACGGTTTGAGTTATGAGGAAATCGCTTTAAAAGGTGGAGGAATTCTGAATTCTGCAAAAAAATTAGCCGAAACCAATGAAGAGGAACTGTATCAAGGTGCATTGAAGCGCTTGAGTAAAGTGATGGAAACAGGTACAGGAGCAATTGAAATAAAATCTGGTTATGGATTATCCGTGGAAGCCGAATTAAAAATGCTTCGGGTTATCAAACGATTAAAGGAAAACGCTCCAGTAGAAATTAAATCAACTTTTCTTGGCGCACATGCTGTTCCACTGGAATTTAAAGACAATAAAAAAGCATATATCAATCTTATTATTGATGAAATGCTTCCTCAAATTGCAGATCAACATTTGGCTGATTTTATTGATGTTTTTTGTGAAAAAAATTATTTCACCAAAGAGGAAATGCAACAGATCCTTGATGCCGGATTGAAATATGGTCTTCAAGCGAAAGTTCATGTCAACCAATTTAATGTTTTAGGTGGTGTAAAGGCTGCGGTAGAATTGAATGCAAGGTCAGTTGATCATCTGGAATATATAAGTGATGCCGATATAGAAGCTTTAATGAATTCAACTTGTATACCAACACTTCTACCGAGTTGCTCTTACTTTCTAGGAATACCTTATGCGGATGCCAGAAAAATGATCGATTCCGGCTTACCTGTTGCTCTTGCTAGTGATTATAACCCTGGATCTACTCCTAGCGGTAATTTGGGATTTGTATGGTCTTTGGCTTGCGTAAAACTTAAAATGACCCCGGAAGAGGCATTGAACGCTTTAACTGTTAACGCTGCCTATGCAATGGGATTAAGTCATTCACACGGGAAAATAGCATTAGGCAGAAAGAGTCCTATATTAATAACTAAAGAAATCCCAAATTTGTCTTATATTCCGTATGCTTTTGGTGAAAACCATATAGAAAGATTAATTTTACCAAAATCACACTCATAAATTCAAATTTCAACATGAAATTTTACCAGATCATAGTCCTTAGTTTGATGCATTCAATCGTTTTTTTAAGTTCGTATGCTCAAAAAAACCAAATTGACAGCCAACTTCTTTGGGAAATTTCTGGAAATGGATTGAATAAAAAAAGTTATTTGTATGGCAGTTTTCATTCAAACGATAAACGGCTATTCCAATTCGCTGATTCGGTATTTTTTGCACTCAAATCAACAGATGCAGTTGTCCTAGAAACTGACGTGTTCTCCCTTTTCGAAAATTGGGATACCCGTAAAGGAGACATAAAAGTTCTCTTTGATAATAAGGGTAATCCTTATACCGGAACCAATATTCCAACAAAAACAATTTATGGAAATGAAGATGGAATGCCTCAATTTTTAGATGCCTATTTTTTGGAATATTGCTACAACGCAAACAAATCTTTTTTTCCGCTTGAAACAGTTTATGATCAATTACAATCAATTGAAAATTATTTTAAACCAGAATTCGAAAGCCTTGCCGAAGGAGCAATTAATTTTACTCAAGAAAAAATGATGGAGCATTATTTACTTGGTGATATTGTTCTACTGGATAAAATGATGAAATCCAATATGAATCTTTTTCCTGGGATGTATGAAGATTTGATCATTGAAAGGAATAAAAAAATGGCCGAAGGCCTAGATACTTTAGTACACAATAACAGTTTGTTTTGTGCTATCGGTGCTGGACATCTTGCAGGTGAAGAAGGAATAATCAGCTTACTCAGAAAGAAAGGTTACAAATTGAGGAAAGTACAAGCTGTATTTTCTGAAGATCCAATTGCGGAAAAACAAGTTGTAAAGTCATTCAAAACATACACCTATGTTAATGACTCGGCAGGGGTTATTGCTAAATTTCCTGGAAAACCTCTAAACTTAAAGATTTGGGATAACCATCCATATCTGATTTATCGCGAATTGGGCCAAGGAAACACCTATTCAGTGGAAATAATTCCAATTGATGGATCCCTATCACTTCAAGAACAAGCAGCAATTTATATTGCAAGCCCAGATGAAACTGCAATAACTCACCTAATTTTAGATGATGAAACCGAGGTTTACGAAGGAATTTCAGATACTTACCCGGATGGGTTGCAATGGGTAAGACTGATGCAAAATGACAGCTATCTTGTCATAATGAAATCCTTTGGTGGTAATAAATTTATGAACTCAAACAGGCCAAAAGATTTCTTTACCAAGGTTTGGTTTGAATAAACCGCAAAAGTCAACTTTTTAGAAATTAATGCTTACATTCGGATTTCACAACTTATGATTCGATATTATTATTATTCCACTTTAAAGAAGAATTTGCTTTCTGGAAAAATGGCTTTATTGCAAGGGCCCAAAGGTATTGGGAAAGAAAGCATAGTTACTGAAATTTGCAATGAATTGGGGAAAACCTATTATGTTTTAGATCTCTCCAAAAAAAATAATCGCAAAGTTTTTGAAGAAGTGCATGAAAATATTTTTTCTGATGCTAAATTCAACGTCGATAATATTATCATTTTAGAGGGACAATTTATTTCTAATTTATCATCTCTTCTTGAACTCGCTATAGCTGATGAAATAAAACAACAAATAACCATTATTTTTTCTTATTCTTTAAACTTGGATACAAAAGTGCTTCAGGTTCTGGAAGAAAATGAATACCTCTTCAACATTTTTCCGTATACATTTTATGAAATAGCAAATGAGAGTTCCGTTTTTGAAGCAGAGAAATTATTGGATGATCGCATAATTTTTGGTTCATATCCAACGGTTTACAATTCTAAAAATTCGGAGATTTTACTCAAATCAATAATTGAGCAGTCTTTAAAAACAATTTTCAGTAATAATGAGCGCGTCAATAAATTACATCTTTTTCGTAAAGTCCTTCAAGTTGTAGCAATTAATATTGGAGAACCTTTATCCTATTATGAAATCGGCCAAATATGTAATCTAGACAATGAAACAGTTGAAAGATATATTGAGTTAATGATTAATGCACAATTACTCATTAAATTGCCATGTTATCATAATGAAAATCGCTATGAATTGAAAAAAAGCAACGTATTCTATTTCATGGATAATGGAATTAGAAATGCTTTAATAAACAATTTCAATCCTTTGGATATACGAAGCGACGCTGAACATCTTTGGAGAAATTGGTTGATTTCTGAAAAAATAAAGTGGCAACGGCTAAATGGCCTTCGTTCGCAATTTTTATTTTGGCAATCACACACTTCTCAACAGATTGACGTTCTTGAATTCAATAATAAAGGGGTAGAAGCCTTCAAAACATCACTTCAAAAAAAATTCTTGAAAGAACCTCCTCTTTTCAAAAAGTATTATCCCTCTATTCCAGTGCATACGCTAAATAAGGCTACTTATTTGAGCTTTTTAACCAAGAAATAACCTTATGAAATTTATAGATCAAATTGCGCACTATATTAAGGCAAATGACCTAAATATTAATAAGTTAACCATTATCATACCTTCACAAAGGGCAAAAAAATATATTTCTTCTGCGCTTTATAAAGCTTATGGCAAGCCATTATTCGCACCCGACATTATTACCATTGATAGCTGGATTCGACGATCATGTCCAAAGACTATAGTTGATAAAACGCGATTATTACTGACACTCTACGAAATTCATATTAACAGCCCTTATGCATCAGAAAATGAGTCATTTGAAGACTTTATGAATTGGGGGCCAATTTTATTGAATGATATTGATGAAATAGATCGCTATGAGGTTTCGAGTAAACTTATTTTCCAAAATTTATCAGATATTAAGGATATTGAAAATTGGAGTTTCAATAGCGAAGAGCTTTCAACAGGTCAGCATAAGTTTTTGGAGTTTTGGGATCGCTTGGCAGATTATTATGATCTTTTACAGTTAAAACTTGAGGAAAATAATTGCACTTATTTAGGAAAAGCATACCGGCATATTGCCGAAAATATGGATTTGATTTTAAGTAATGATCCTGAACAACAATTTATATTTGCCGGATTCAATGCCCTTTCAAAATCTGAATTAAAAATAATGCGCCAGTTACATCAAATGGGGAAGGCACATATTTTAATAGATGCTGATTCGTACTATCTTGATGATAACAATCATGAAGCAGGAATATTTCTAAACTTGCTACAAAACGAGCTTCAATTAAAGGAAATTCCTTTTATGCAAAATCAACTCAAAACAAAAACAATGACCGTTAATGTGATTGAATGTGCACAAAAAACAGGTCAGGTTAAAGTAATGGGAAGTATTCTGCAAGAGGCATCAATCCAAGAAGTAGAAAATACTTTGGTTTTGCTTGCAGATGAAAGTTTAATTGTCCCTGTTTTGCAAAATATTCCTGAAAATGTAAAAAAGGCAAACATAACATTAGGTTTACCATTAATCCATACGGCGATTAAAACATGGATAGAGCTTATTTTTTCTATACAAGAAAGCAAAAACAGATGGAAAACATCAGGGATTTACATTTATGACTTACAGCGATTTTGGAGTCATCCATTTGTACTCTCAAGTATGGATCAAAAGCAGCGTAAACAAATTGCTTTGCTTGAAGAAAGGTTCATTAACAATAATACATTATTTGTTAGCCTTTCTAAACTTGAAATAGGGACAACGCACGATGCGCTGTTGAATACCATCACAACCAATTGGGAGTCCAATTGGCAAATAGCCATGCATCATATTCGAATGATGAATGGGCTTATCCATGAAGAATTGAATAATGATTATCCTTTCGAAAAAGCCTTGATTCAAAGTTTTGACTCAGGCATTCAAGATTTTAATAATATCATTAGTGAAGGCATTCCGTTAATGACACTAAAGAGTTTTAAGCATCTTTTTCAACAACATTGGGGAAATATTAGTATTGCTTACCACGGAAACCCTATTGAAGGATTGCAAATTATGGGACTTCTTGAAACCCGACTTCTCGATTTTGAAAATATAATTATTCTAGGTTTTAACGAAGGAAATTTACCACCAATCAATCCTATGCAAACTTTAATTCCAATGGATTTAAGGTCATACTTCGAACTTCCAACTCCTCGTCAAAAACAAGGACTTTTTGCACACCATTTTTATCGTTTGCTACATCATTGTAAAAACTTAACCATTACTTATTGCACTTCAAGTGAGGCCATGGGTAGCAATGAGGCCAGTCGTTATTTGCAGCAATTAGAATTAGAACTTCAAAGAAATAATCAGAATATAAAAATTAACAAGGAATTTTATATTATCCCGAATGATAAAAGTGTGATTAACAGTTCAAATGCCATCGAAAAAAGCCCTGAACTTTTGCAACGATTGGATGAGTTTTTTACCAGACCTATTTCAGCCTCTGCAGTAAATAAATACTTGAATTGTCCCCTTGACTTTTATTACCGTTATGTTTTAGATTTTGGAGAAGAAGATTCTATTGAAGAGGAAGTTGAGAACAGTCAACTAGGAACATTTATACACAATACCCTTGAAAAACTATTCGAGCCATTTGCGCGACATGATAAAAATGGACTTAAAAAAGAAATACAACCAAAAAACATCAAGCCGGAAGATGTAAAAATTATGTTGAAAAACTACAGTTCTTATTTAAAAGCTGAGTTCACAAAACATTTCGATGGAGATGAAAGCGCATTCGTTTCTGGGAAAAATCTTTTGAGTTACAATATGGCACATGAACTCATGGAACGTTTACTTAAAAGGGAAATAGAATACCTAAGTGAACAAACCCAGCCTGTTTTCATTGAATATATAGAAGTGCCTCTTTCAGCGGATGTAGAAATAGATAGGAATGGAAATAAGACGGTAATACCAATCAAAGGATATATTGATCGTATTGACTCAATTGGAGACAAGTTTCGAATTATTGACTACAAATCAGGGAAGATAAATAAAGATGATGTTAATTTTAAGAAACATCTGGATCAAGAAGATTTAATTCCGGGATTTAAAAGCGTAAAACATGCCATTCAATTGGCATTCTATTGTTATTTATTTCAGAAGAATTTTAAATTTAATCCATCAGAAGCTGCTATAATATCTTTGATTAATAGTTCTGAGAGCCCTTTTACACTGAATTCTGAATTCATGACAGTCAAAGAATTGGTGGAGATATTTCCTAAATTTATGGAACAAATCATTTCAGATATATACGATGAAACAAAACCTTTCAAACACATGCAATCCTATGAAGTGTCATTTTGTAAATATTGTGATTAAAAAAGCCTGAAAAGAACCCAATATTCCTGTAGAAAATATTAATGAAGTTCTTTTCAGACTAGTGAGGAAAATAAAAAAACCAGTGATGGAGAACCATCAACTTCAAGACGAAGTAAATCTGAAAAGGTTGGTTACAGAACCAATTAATACAATTCTAATTTCAAGGCAGTGCGATAATCCTTAATTTCTTCTCTATTAATTTTGTGATCTGCGTTTTTGAGAAGATTTAGCAAATACAAAATATTTTCGTTATCTTCAATTTCAATAGGATATTCGTTACCCTCATCATCTTCTTCGAACTGAGCTTGAACATCAAAACAATCATTTTCAGTTAGAAACTCATAAGTTAAACGTAAAACTTTTGTAACTAAAGGATCTTGTTCTTTCAAAGCATAGCTACGCAATTCTTTTAAATCGTCAACTAAACCTGATGCTTCAAGTCCTTTTTTTTCGACTTTAGCAATTATTTCATCGAGTTTCTTGTTGGCTATAGCTATTTTCATAATCGTTAATAAGACAAATTTGATTTTGCAAATGTAAACATCTTATGAAATAAATACTCATTTTAGTTGAATTCGTGCTTAATTTTTCTAATCTTTGAGGTATTGAATATCATCATTACAATCGCTCGTATTGAACTAATAACATTTTAAAAACGCTTGGGAGCACTAATATTTGACGGAATTATCGCAGGTCTCATACTGAGTATAATGTTAGGTCCTGCTTTTTTTATTTTGATGGAGGTAACAATTCGAAGGGGAGTGCGTGCAGGATTGGCTTTCGATGTTGGAATTTTTGTTAGTGATATTCTCTACATATTGATTGCCTTTTTATTCTATTCACAAGTAGCCAAGTTCATGACTGGCGAAAATCAAGGAACAATTCAAATTTTGGTAGGGATTATTTTCTTGTTTCTGGGCACTGTTACCTATCTCAAAAAACCAAAGCCTGTAAAAGTTGACGAAGTTGGAAAGGTCATTCACAGCTCCAAAGATTATTTAATCCTTGCACTTAAAGGATTTATACTTAATATGGCCAATCCTTTAATTATTCTGTATTGGTTTATTGTAATCACGGAGGCTGCAAAGCATGCCGTTTTAACTGATTCTTGGAAGACGTCTATTTTTTTATACCTGAGCGTTATTTTGGGGATTTACTTTGCAATTGATGTTGTAAAGATTCTTATTGCGAAAAAACTTAGATCCTTAATAACAGCCAGAATATTAGAGGCTTTGAATCAGTTTATCGGTGTTATATTCCTTTTATTTGGTATTGTTTTAATCGCTCGTGGAGTTTTAAATACCATGTAACACTTATAAATTTCAAAAGTTATAGTCCAAACTTAACGCTATGGTTAAATACGCATATTTGGTTTTGTTGATCTTCGTCGGTGTAAATGTTCAATCCCAAAAGATTCTTGAAGAAAATCTAACCGAAAAGGACATTTTCTACTGGGACTCTTCACACAAGAAAATACAATCAACAGGCACATATTACAAGGATTTCTATCAAACTACTATAGAAAAACACGGGCAATGGTTTTATTATAATGAAGATGGATTTCTAGAAGAAGAACGTAACTACTACCGCGATTTTCTCCATGGAAAAACAGAATTGTTTTACCCGAATAAACAAAAAAAAGAGGAAGGATACTTTTATTTTGATGTGCAAGATAGCATCTACAGAAAATGGAATGAGGATGGGGTTTTGCTTACTGAAGGTTATTACTACAGGGGGTTCCCCTCAGGTGAATGGAAAGAATTTTATGATGATGGAACGCCAAAATCCATCACTTTGTATGAAGATACTTTAGAAAAATTAATTTCCTTTTGGATTCCTGACTCAGCACACACCCAAACAATTATAAAAGGAACAGGTACAAAATATACTATATTTAATACTGGAGATTTAAAAGAATGGGTCAATTATAAGGACAGCCTCAAACATGGGCCAAGTGTTGAATGGAGTATTTCTGGAGTCGCTCTGGTTGAATCAAATTTTAAAAATGGAATACTCGATAGTAATTGGATTCAAAGATATGCTTCAGGTCAACTTCAAAAAACATGCAATTATCTAAATGGAACCCTCGACGGAGAATATGCAACCTATTACGAAAATGGGGATCCAAATACTGAAGGCATTTATGTAGAGGGTAAAAAAAATGGTTTTTGGCGCTGGTATACTGAAAATGGCACAATTGACATGGAAGGTACATTTGAAAACGATGTGCAACATGGAGATTGGAAATATTTTTTTGATTCTGGAGAACTTTCTTACAATGCACATTTTGATTTCGGCAAAAGATCTGGCTTCTGGGAGTACTTCTACCGTGGCGGCGAAAAATACAGGGAA
>CANJNE010000077.1 GCA_947475275.1 Flavobacteriales bacterium
GTGATACTGTTATTTGATGTTGTTGGTAAGGTAAATGATCCTCCAGAACATATCGCTGCAACTTGAGTGAATGTTGGTGTTACTGGTTGGTTCACAGTAACCGACATCGTTGCTGTTGTCGCACACTGACCCGCTGTTGGGGTGAATGTGTAGGTCGTTGTTGCTGTATTGTTGATTGCTGGTGACCATATTCCTGTGATACTGTTGTTCGATGTTGTTGGCAAGGTAAATAATCCTCCGGAACATATCGCTGCAACTTGAGTAAATGTAGGTGTTACCGATGGATTTACTGTCACAGTCATAGTTGTTGTAGAAGCACATTGTCCGGCTGTTGGGGTGAATGTGTAGGTCGTTGTTGCAGTATTATTGATTGCTGGTGACCATATTCCTGTAAAACCATTATTTGAAGTAGTTGGCAGCGTAAATAAGCCACCTGCACATATAGGTGTTTGTTGCAAAAAGGTTGGAGTTGTAGGAGGATTTATAGTTACGGTCCTTGTAACTGGTACAGCACACTGACCTGCAGAAGGTGTAAACGTATAAGTCGTTGTTGTCGTATTATTGATTGCTGGAGACCATGTGCCCGTAATTCCATTGGTAGATGTTGTTGGCAAGGTAAATAAGGAGCCTGAACAAAACGGGCCTATTGCAGCAAATGTAGGTGTCACTGGTTGGGTTACAGTTACGGTTGATGTTGCAGTTCCAGTGCCGCATGATCCAACACCTGTTACTGTGTATGTAGTAGTTGCTGCAGGTGTTGCAATAACTGTGGCACCTGTTGTAGTATTTAATCCAGTTGCTGGGGTCCAAGTATATGTGTTACCTCCACTAGCAGTAAGAGTAGCAGACTGACCTGCACAAACAGTTGCTGAATTCGCAGTAATTGGGGTAAAATTTGAACAACTTATAGTTGCAGTTCCTAGAAAATTCAATGGTAAAGAAGTTGCCTGTGAACTATAGTTTGAAAGACAAATTAAAAACTTTTGCCCACAAGTAACATTTAATTCAGGCTCAAAATCACCAGCGAGACCACCTGTAGGCAAAGGTGTTGCCATACCCGTAAAACTTTGACAATTTGCATTCCAATTGCATCGAATTGGAGCGATTTGGTTGTTGATTATTTGCGTACAGGTTACTGGACCAGCATAAGGCCACATTATCCAGTCCAGACAGCCAATACCTCCTGGTGCTCCAACAGAAAATTCTAAGGTACCAGTCGTTGCAACATTAATTACCATCCAAGTACTGTTAAGTTCACCAGACAATAGGCAACCAAAATTTGCCGAACCTGGATTCACTGAAGGGTTTGAAACAGTACCACTAGTAAATTCTGTGACAAGACCTGAACCACTTGGATCTACTTGAAACGACTGATTTGTACAAATATTAACTGCTCCTGAACAATCACTGGCTACAACAGGTCCTGGAGGAGGAGGAGGAGGTGTCCCGCAAGGATGACAAATCACATTTCCTAACCATCCTGTTGATGTAACAGAACCATCTGATGTAAAACGCAATGTAAGACAGCCAACAGTTGATGTTAAATTTCCGGTAAAGGTATTACCTGTTATGGTCGCAATCAGTGGAGAAGCGATTGAATTACCATTGTAAACATACAAGTAATCCCAATTTGTTTCAAGGTTTAGTGAAGTAATTTGCAGGGTCACACATTGCCCAGCAACATTGGAGCAAATCGTTTGAATACAGTTGGCATTATTTGCATAATTGGCAGTTCCACCAGGATCCGCATATGTTCCTCCGCATTGGGTTAAAGTACTTGTTATTCCACCACAACCCCCCATAGCTGTTTGGCTGAGAGAATTGTAGGAAAGATTTACAAAAACGAGCAGAAAAAGTATTATTTTATTCATAGTAGGAGCTTACAATATTTTTTTGACGAACAACTTGTTGAAAAGTTGCCTAAATTAACAAGAATCAATAAATTCTCAAAAAATATTTCATCCTTTACTTGAATTAAATAGTGCGTCTATTATCCAATTAAGCTGGAAAATTAATTGTTAATTTTCTTTAGAGATTTCTTTAAAGAAAAAATCCCGATCTCTCGGGATTATACTTTATTGTTTAATTATTCGAAAATCCTTTATGCCATTTTCTAATTCTAAACGAAGAATATAAATTCCTTGCGAAAAATCCGCCAGCTCTATGATTAAATGTTTTTCACTAATTAAATCACCGTTTAACTTCAACTTACCATCATTAGTTAACACCTTATAATATCCATTCATAGGGGACAAACTTAGGACATTAACATCGTTGAAAGAAGGGTTTGGATACAATGAAATCGACTCCCAAAGTTCTTCAATAGCAGCACAAGATTCCAATACCACCTCAACTGTATCAGAAACAATACATCCATTGCTTGAAGTAACGGAAACGCTATAAATACCAGGTGAAGAAACCGAAGTAAAAGGTGATTGAGATCCTGTATTCCACAATACGCTACCACCAGAACCAGTTGCGTTCAAGGTTACAGGAAATTCATTTTCACATACCACTTGGTCAGCGCCTGCATTTACACTTGGTGAAGTTAGAACTGTAAGTTGTACCTCGTCAGTTGAAACACAACCATTGGAATCGGTAACTGAAACTTCATAAGCTCCTGATTGATTTACAAGAATTGATGAAGCAGTGGCTCCATTACTCCAAATATATGTGTTAACCTGTGCTGAAGTGGTAGCCGTTAATTCAGCGGGCAATTCATTAGAACACACTTCAACCTGACCTCCCGCATCAACGGAAACATTGGTAAACACTGTCAATCCCACTGAATCTGAATTACTGCAACCATATTCATTAGTTCCAACAACGATATAAGTACCTTGAGAACTTGCGCTAAATTGCACACCGGATTGACTACCATTCCACATAAACTGAGTTAATTGTTGATTGGAGCTCGCATTAAAAACCTGAGGTAATTCTGATGAACAAATTGAAATATCAGTACCTGCATTTACCGTTGGTGCCGAGTTTACAGTAACATTAACATTATCTGAATTCACACATCCATTATTATCAGTACCTGTTGTCGTGTACACATATGTACCTGGAGTTAAATTGAAAGCTACTCCATTGGTTACTCCATTAGTCCAATTGTATGTTGCGGCTCCATTAGCCGTCAAGGTAATTGTGCTGTTCTCACAGGTTGTAACATCATTTCCTGCATTAACATTTGGAAGTGCATTAACGGTTACTGTGACTTGGTCACTCGCAGAGCATCCTGTGGTTGCATCTGTTCCTGTAACAGTATAAACATTTGAATAACTTGAATTCACAGTTGCTACAGTTAAACTTGAATTGTTTACACCATTGTTCCAAGTATATGTGTTGGCACCGTTAGCCGTTAATGTAACTTGGGTTCCGGCACATACTATTTGATCATTTCCAGCATTAACATTCGGAACTGGATTGAGCGTTACAGTAAAATTAACAGACTCATCTGTACATCCTAAATTGGAGTTGGTTACTGCTACTTTGTAGGTTCCAGGGGTGTTAACTGTAATAGATGTTGTAGTAGCAGATGGAATTACTTGATTGTCTTTATACCATTGGTAAGACGATGAAACAGATCCAGGAATGGTTAGAGAAGTATTTTGTCCAGGACAAATTGTATTGTCTGCACTCGAAATTACTGCACCCGAAGCTTGAGCGCAAGTCTGCATTTGATATATCGAGAGTGTTGAACTCACCTCATTTGCTAAAATTACTAAATCATTTCCGTTAGGAGAATCAGCCGCTGGAATAGTAATAATTCCCTCTGCGCCTAAATCTGGTCCTGAAACGGTTGTTGATCTGTTGTTGTAGTAACCAACATAAACTGGATTTGAAGGATCATTTATTTTAAAGATCATAACACCTCCTATTCTTTCTATAGAAATAAATGCGTAGGTATTTCCATCGAACTGCTGCACTACAACACCCTCAGGTTCAGGACCTTTATCATCACTTCTATTTTTAGAAGCTGGAGTACCCACTGTATTTGAAGCGTTGAATATTGCTCCAAATTGTGGATGTTGAGCGGTAATCTGTTCAAACAAATCTTTAGAATCAAAAACCAAAGCACCAGTTGTTGCATTCCAAATACTGAATGAGCGACCACCCATAACGTGTAATTCGTCATAGTCTCCATCACCGTCGGTATCTCCAGAATATTTTAAAGCACTCAAACGACCTAAAAATTTATTATTTCGCAAAATTGATTGATCAGGGAAAGCCGTTGCATCAAGCGCATTAAAAACTGTAGAAGAAATTCTATTTGCATCAATTACAGATCCAATTTCTCTCGAATCGCCTTCGTTTGCTGTAAGCAAATAAGATTGTCCAGCTATTGTGGCTTGTGTAATAGCATCAGGCATATAAACACCTTTAATAGGTAGGTCTCCAGTAATTAAAACTGCACCACTTTGATCTGAGGCATCCAACGCATTTCCAGAACCTGCAGCATAGGAAATTAACCCAAGCGGTGAAAGTGAAATAATAGTGTTATTTGTAAGATTAATGGTTAAAAGTGCATTATTCTCTTGAAGTGTTACGTATGCTTTGGTATTGTCTTCAGATATTGTAATGTACTCCGGTTCTATATCTTGAGCAACTGATAAACTGCTAGAGAAAATCCGAATACCTTGAGCCCGTAGCGATGCTTCCTGACCATTGTATGCAGTAAATCCAATTGTTGTAACATTGCCATTGGTTAAATTTGCAATTCCTGGAGCAAGGTCAATAATAGACACAGAACCTTCTGGATCAACGCTATAATCTGCATTAGGTTCACCTTCGTTAGCAGTTAAAATCTTTGTGTAATCTTTATTAAAAGTTATCATATCTGGCATAGCACCTACGGTCACTTGGTTTATATAGGTTCCAGAAGCGTCCAAAAATACCACTTTACCATTGTTTTGCGCAGGAACGCTTTCAACTGCCATAGCCACAATACCGTTTCTAACAACCACCGAATTTATATTACCATATGCCGCTAGAGGAATACTGGATATTAATACAGGTGTAGATGGATTTGCAAAATTGACGATATCTAATTTTTGTCCAATACTGTTGGCAATGTATAATCTATCCACAGTTGGATCAAAAGCTACGATTTCAGCAGAATTGGTTCCCGCGGCACCATTTGAAAAACTTGTCAATAAACTCAAGTTCAGCTCATTGGTAGGGGCAGGTGCAACATAATCATTGTCTTTAATGAAAATGATTTGATAGTTATTTGTCAATGAAGGAGTTGAATTCGCTCCAGTATTAATTTTAAGAACTAATCGTTCTGCTTTTTCAGCTAAAGCATCATCAACGATTGTCAGAGGAAAATTAAAAGTACCATTTTGATTTGCGGGAATTGAAAAATTATTGGTCCAAGTAAAGTCCGAGCCCTCAGTTGCATTTGAATAGGTAGAAAGAGAGAAGGTTAAATTAATAGGCGCTTGATTGGCATTAGCCACTGTTATTGGAACATTTATTGACCCAATATTTTCTGCATATTGCGCAAAGTTACTTGCAGCTGCAATGGAAACATCTGGCGTAGATTCGAATACTCTTACCAAGTCAAATCTTGAGGTTCCTGTGGTACCATATGTGCTGGTTGATCTTGCGGCCAAATAGGTTCCTGATACCGGATCATAATTGGAAACAAGGCGAAACGCTGCATTTGCATTATTGCTTAATGCACCTATCGCTGCAAAACTAAAAGAACGGAAATACCAGGTATCACCAGTTCCCGTAGCTTGTGGAGTAAACGTATACGTAGTTGCATCTGTCCAAACTACAGTTCCGCCTGTACTCACTCCTGTTTTATCTGTTGTATATTGCAAAACCCATGTGTTTGGAGCTGTGTTGCTTAATCTTTGCCAAAACTCGATTCCAATTTTGTTGAAACCTAGAGTTGAAACCTCAAATTGTACTCCAGCGGTTTTTGGATTAGTCCCTTGTGCTGGCCAAGTAGAAAGGTTTAAACCAGAGTTGTCTGTTAAATTAGGATCGGCTAAATATCCTGCAGCAAAAGTGGATGTTGTTCCGCCAATTAAGGAAATGCCTGCTGTTCCTGATGTCGCAGTTGTTGTTCCAGTTGCCGTATTGGCATCTGAAGGATTTGAATTGAAATCCCAAGTAGCAACATTGGATTGTGCTAAGAAAGCGTAATTTGAACTGATTATTAAAAAAGAGAATAAGTATTTTTTCATCGAATAAATTTTTACCAAAATTCCATCGATGCCGTGAATTCAATGTTTGATTAATATGAAAATTCAATCTTAAATGAATTTATTTAATGTTAAAAATATTTACCCAATATTAAATTTTGTCGTTTTCAACGTTTCCACATTTCTCGAATTTATCTAGAATTTAGCATCCATTTTTCGTGCGGACTATTTATTTTTTGATTACCAAAAGTTGGTTTACAAATCTGAATATTAAACCCCTTACAATTAAATTGTGAAATTGTAATGGTTAAATTCAATTAAAATCCTCGATAGTTTAGCATAATGCGTTGCTTTATTCGCATCTACCTGAACAAGATTTGGAATTATATGAACAACCGTTTCCGATACCTCCTCTTTCAGGGTTGGAATACCTCAGCTGCAATTGTTATTTCTAAATCAAAACAATAAATTCCTGTTAAAAGAAACTATTTAACTGTCACTTAAAGTAACACTCTTAATGATGTCCCCTGAAAATCAGTTAAAAGATAAATTCCTTTATTGAATGGCAAACTTACCTCTTGATCACCTTCATTTAGTTCAATTTTTTTAATGATTTGACCGGATGTGTCGAGAAGGTAAATCAACAAATCCTTTTTTGAAACCAAATTAAATGAAGATTCATTTTGTGAGGTAATTTCGAAAGCATTTGTCAAATCCATTTCAGTCAACGCTGTGTTTTCTAATTGCACCTTAACAACGTAACTTAAAATATTATCACAAGAATCATCATATATTGCATAGTTAACCAAACCTCTTGTAATATCATCATAACCATCAAAAATAAAAGACTCGATTACCGATGAATCTTGCGAACAGAAACAGTTTGCATTCACTTGAAAGTTTTTATCCGTTGAGTTCTCTAAATTGTAAAGTGAATTTGAGCAAATAATGTTATCAGCAATATTAATTGTCGACGGATTCGCAGCCAAAACAGCAACTCCAATTTGATTATTGATAATCTCGCAATTGGTTACACTGCTGTTATCTCCAATTCGAATGGCTAATGTATTGTTATCAAAAGTACTGTTAACAATGTTGCAGGATCCTGTATTATCCACTGCAACGCCATTTGCTGTGAAGAAACAGTTCTGAATGGTATGACCATTCGCTTCAGCAAAAGCAAAATCATTATCAATAAATTGGCAATCAGAAACAATTCCTGGAGAACCTACAATATTATTACCATTACCTTGAAAAAGACAATTGTTCACAGCGATATTGTTAGACCATGTGAATGAACAAAAATTATTTAAAAATTGACAGTTACTTGCAGTTAAAGTTCCGTATGAAATTTGCGCAGCCTGGCCAACTCCATTTAATTCGAAAATACAATTGGTATAATTCATATCTGCGTTCAATTGAATCGCATAATTGTTGTTTTTGAAATGACAGCTCGTAAAATTGTATACAACACCAGGCTGAGCAATATCATTATTCAAACCATAATAACTATCGAATAATTTAAAACGGTCCATTTGAACAGTTCCTCCTTGAGATCCTTTAATATTAATCCCCATCCAGGTATGAAGACCCGGAGCATCATTAGCCGCAGATTTGATGATTATTGGTGCTTGATCGGTCCCAATAGCCACAAGGCTTCCACGTATTTCAATATATCGAAGATTGCCAGTATTGAATGAATAATCTGGGGTAACCAATACCTCAACGCCCGGTTCAATTGTTAACGTCTTACCAGGGAAGACAACCATAGAACCGGTTACCAAATAAGGACTACCGACAAGTGTCCAAGTTGTATTTTGATAAATCCCTCCGGAAACATTAGTTTGTGCTCCTAAAAAAGAACCTATTAATAAGAAACAAGAAAATAATATGCTTTTCATTACATTAAATTTTAGATTTTAATTAACCTTTGATTAATCAAATGGTCGCCTGCATTTCGCAATACGAAAACACCTAAAGGAAGACTTGAGGTATCAAATAAATTATTGCCTGAAGATTTCAAATAATATAATTTGCCATTCATATCGACTAACACAATTTCTTCGATTTTTAATGGGCAAACCAATTGAATTTCAGTTTGAAAAGGGTTGGTATATTTAAATTCCAATTGTGCTGTCTGTATAGATGCAAGCTCACCAAATTTGGAAACCGTACTCAAAACATTTATACATGAAGAATCGTAAACCTGATAATTGATAAGTCCTTTTGTTATGTCATCATAACCATCTATTAGATATTCCTCAATTTGAGCAGAATCCAATCCACAAAAACAATTGGTCAATAGGGAATAATTAACGTTGGTGTTATTGTCTACATTAAAATTAATGTTGCTACAAATTTCATTATTTGTTATGACCGGACCATTGGATGCACTTGAAATATCGGAAATCCTTACACCACCAAAATTTTGATTGATTTGGTTTTGACTGACGTTAGTTAATACGGACACATTTAAAGCCAACTCGTTGTAATTAAAAGTATTGTTAAGTATATCACAAACATAGGAACCTTGCACTCCAACAGTGTTATCCGTAAACACACAATTCTCTATTGTTCCATTGCTAGGACTACTTACTGCTACTCCATTGTTTTGAAAAACACAATTCTGAACCACCATTGTATCAAATACACCTGCTGAAAAGACAAGGGCATTATTGTTATCAGTAAAATTTGAATTGGTTAAATTGAATAGTGTGCTGTAAGTATTGATAGCGGTATTATTCGCTATAAAATCACAATTATTGATTGTGAAATAAGTCCAACCGTAGATTGCCGTGGTATTGCCCCTAAACTGACAATTGTTTAAAATTAACTCATTACCAATAGTAATTGCTTGTCCGCAGTATGAAAACCAACAATTATTATACTGGTAAAGGGATAAAGGAGCTTCATAAAAAATAGGGGTCTCAGCATTTGAAACCCTAAAACGATCCGCATTCAGCACACCACCTTGTGAGGACGTACATTTGAACCCTTGCCAACCGATAGCAGTGGTATCAAATTGGCAACGTACATTGATAGGCATTTGGTCTGTACCGACCATATTAAGTGTACCACGTGTTTCAATATAAATGTCACTGTTGGTGGAGTTATTAATCATTACCGTTACTCCTGGTTCTATATTTAAGGTGTTTCCAGGAAATACAACGATTGATCCATTAACAATATATGGGCTACCAGATAGCGACCAATTCGTATTTTGATAAATTCCACCGGAAACCGTAGTTTGGGCACTAAAATGAAAACATCCAATTAAAAATTGAAACAACAAATATTTTCTCATAATTAAGTGTGTTTTGAGATAACAAGCTAATTAAGAATTTGTTGAATAATTTATTTTTATAGAAACTATAAATTATTCCAATAATTGCTACTTATAATCGAAAAAAGGAAAAGTTAAGAAGTGTATTTCATTTCACAAAAGGTCACAAATTACCGCGCATTCTATTTTATTATGGAATATTGATATCTAATCACGAAATTGCTTATTTGTTCTTAAATTCGCGATGAATTTGTAGCTTAGATTAAGCTTATCTGCTAAACACAAAACAAAAAATGGAAGAACCGAAAGTGCCTTCATCGAAAGGTAGATTCAGAAGAATTCTAAAGATAACATATTCGATTTCTGTGCATTTACTTGCGCTTTTTGCTTTAGGGTTAATAGCTGTTGCAGTTGCAATAAAATTCCGTTGGACGAATCAAAGTGGAACGGTTGATGTCAATAATAGATATTTCAATGGTTTGGCTGATAAGTATGGAAAAGAACAATATTTTGAGGGAAAAACTATAGATCAAAAGAAGTCTGAATTGCTTCAAAAACTTGGAATCTTGTCTAGATACAAACCTGTTGATGCGAACAAGATTTATGACGTTTATAAAAGTAATGGTGATGAGGAAATTGCATTAAGAATGTTCGATGCCGCTGCTCTGCTCCTTAAAGACAATGAGGCGTTTCAAGCTGAATTAAAAAATGTAAGTGACAATCAAAAAGTTGACGATAAATCGGTTTTTGAATGGTCGAATTATGAAATTTGGAAGAGCTTCTGCAAGGCCATTCTTAAGGATAAAAAAGCGATTGATTCAGCAGCTCAAGTAACTGGTGTTGAGGCTCGGCTTCTAGTTATGTGCTTGGTTGGGGAACAAGTTAGAATGTTTAATTCAGGTCGAGAACGGTTCAAGCAATACGTTTACCCTTTAACCAACGTAATGCTCCCCAACAACAGGGGTTATGGGGTAACGAGTATTTTAGAACATACCGCTTTGCAAATTGAAAGAAATTTGGTTGACAAAAAAAGTAAGTTTTATCCTGGCGATTATTTTTACAAATGTTTAAATGTTAGGGATTCCTTCCCGGAAACGATTGTTGATACTATTAAGGCACATCAACATAAAACCATTCAACGCTTGATCAATCGAAAGGATCATTTTTACTCCTATTTATACACTGCTTTCTTATTGCGGCAGTATCAAGCGCATTGGACAAAAGAAGGCTTTGATCTTTCTTACAGACCAGAAATTCTTGGAACATTATTTAATATAGGATTTAAAAAGAGTGTCCCTAAAGATAAGCCAGAAGTTGGTGGATCTTCCTTCACCGTTGGAGACAAGACATACACTTTTGGTGGATTATGTTATGAATTCTATTACAGTGGTGAATTGATGGATGCCTTTCCAATAACCTCTCAACCTTTTACTCCTGTAACAGAACTAGAAAAGAGAAATGAGGATTACCTAAAACAAGTAGAGGGTAAATTGAAAATAGTGGATTCACTCAAGGTGATTAAGCCTTAAGAAGAATAGAAGCTAAAACGCTTAAAAGAACCCTTTTTCCTTATTACTCTTTGCGCTAGTTACTCGCCTAAGTAAAATTCCAAATCAAACTTTTATAAACAAAAAAACCTGTCACTTCGAACAGGGTTTTAAAAATGCGGTCCCACTTGGGCTCACCTCAACTTCGTTCGGTGTAAAATTACTCTCTTTGTTCGTGAGAACGCTTCGCTAAGTTCTCGCCCAGATTGTTAAAAACAAAAAACCCTGTCACTTCGAACAGGGTTTTAAAAATGTGGTCCCACCTGGGCTCGAACCAGGGACCACCTGATTATGAGTCAGGTGCTCTAACCAACTGAGCTATAGGACCATGTTACCTGAGTAACAGTATTTCAATTTTTTTCTTTTTCCGACGATTCGGGTTGCAAATATAACAAACTCGCAACAAAGAAAAAGTATCTTTTAAAAATTTCTACGAAGCTTTCGAACGCAAGCGATAAATGGTCATCAATAATATACCAAACAATAGGCTTGCGAAGATCAAATGACTTGTTTGTACCAACCCTGGCATATCGCCATACGCGAGCAAAACTCCAGAGATCAATTCAATGGCAAGCACAACATACGCCCAACGTAAAACACTGATTTTTTTACCTTTTTCGTTTTTCCAGACCATTACCGTCATTAGAATTAATACCAACCATGAAAAGCTTCTGTGAATAAGAAATTCCCATCCCAATCGATCTGTCCA
>CANJNE010000078.1 GCA_947475275.1 Flavobacteriales bacterium
ACCACCTGCGTGTTTTGAAGCGCAAACATAGGCGACTTTGTCCATAAGTGAAAGCAATATTCCACCGTGTACCTTGCCACCAAAATTCGCGTAAGAAGGAATCATGAGTTCAGTTAGGGTGGTCTCTGATTCTGAAATGGATTTAAAAAGTATAGACATTATCAGTTGAATTTTTGTTCATGTGAAATTAATCAAAACAAAATTATGTGAACTTTGTAGTTTAAATTAAACAATGTATGTTACAAGAATCATTTCAACAAATCATAGATTTCAGGAGATCCAACCGTGTTTTCGAGCCGAATATCAAAGTTCCTGAAGAAGTAATAACAAGGAGTTTGGAACGCGCCATTCTTTCACCAAACAGCAGCAACATGCAGCTATGGGAATTTTACTGGATTAATTCTGAAGAAGCCAAAAAAGCATTAGTTCCTCTTTGTCTTGGTCAATCCGCAGCAAAAACAGCTCAAGAAATGGTGGTATTTGTAACACGTAAAGACCTTTGGAGGAAACGTGCAAAATGGAATCTTGAACGCATTCAAGAAACAGTAGAAGGCGAACCGAATCGATTACAAAAAGGTGGTTTGCAATATTATGGTAAGGTGATGCCCCTTTTATACATGAACGATGGGTTTGGTATCATGCCAACCATAAGAAGAACCATCAGTTTTTTTGGGGGCATTCGCAAACCATTTTTCCGCACAGGTGGAGCAGCCAATCAGCGTATTATGGTACATAAATCTTGTGCATTGGCTGCCCAAACCTTTATGTTATCTATTGCGGCCGAGGGATTTCATTCTTGTCCGATGGAAGGTTTTGATGCTTACCGCGTTCGCAAGGCACTTGGACTACCATGGGGAGCTGAAATCAACATGATCATTTCAGTTGGAAAAGGTACCGAAGAAGGTATTTGGGGACCAAGATTCAGAGTGCCCTACAAGGAAGTGGTTTTCAAAAAATAATCAACTTGACGGATAGGCTTTTTCGCGTTTGTCCAATTCTTCAAAAAAAGACACCAAACGATCTAAAAGATCCTGTTCTTTTTTATTGATTCCATAAACCGCATCAGCCATTTCTTTTGCGACGTTTATGCAGCGTTCTCGAACATCAGGTTTTATAGCTGTGTGATGCTTCTCGACGTAATTCATAAATGATTCAAAAGCTTCCTCAGCGTCAGCAATTTCGCTTTCAAGGTAAGTAAATTCAATCTCAGGATAGTATGCTACAGCTGTTCCAAATTCGTCTTCACTTTTGACTACTGGCATCAGATGGTTATGAATAATATCAATAAGTTTATTCTTCTCCTGCGGAGATACTTTTCTATCAATATCTGCAATGGCATAAAGTAATTTGCCCAATTCCGAATAGAGTTGTGTGTATTTCATAAGTTTATTTTTTTATTGCTTTTACTACAATGTAGGATCCTTCACCATACCCTGATTTTGAAGGTTGAAATTCTCGAATATCATCTAATTTCCCAAATAGCGTTTGCGAAATGGTGAAGTCATTAAATTGTGAATCTTTCAAGACGGCAAGAACTTTAGGTAAACTGTAAAAATTGGCTTGTTTGTAAAACCTGCTTCTTTGACGTTTTTCCTCATACAGTTCTCCGATCAGACTATCGCGTTCAATGAATCCTATAATCAATGTGCCATCCTTTTTCAATACACGATTGGCTTCCATAAAGGCTTTCTTCATATTGAAAAAGTAGCTAATACAAGAAGCCATGAGTACAAAATCGAAATGTAAATCTTTGTAGGGCAATTTTTCAGCAACCGCATCCATTACTTCAATGCCTCTTTCAATTGCCATTCTTCTCATATTGAATGCTGGTTCAACCCCTTCTTTCATGCCTAGTTCAACAGAAAACCTTCCTGTTCCTAGTCCTACTTCGATACCGTGACTTTCTCCGGAGGGTAGCATCTCTCTTAAAGCCTCAACCTCAGATTTAAAAACAGCGGGATGATTTTCAAACCATTGATCATACTCCAAAACGTATTTATCAAAAGGTTCTTTTTTAGTTAATAACTGTCTCATAATAATATATTTTATCTTTAGGGATACCTGAGTTGCATTGCAATTCCTTCCCAATCATCAAGCATACCTTTGTCTGCAAAAAAAATATTTCCTCCACTTTTCCTTACCATTCGAATAATGCGTTCATAGACCTCATTCACTAAAAAATGTTCTTTATCATTAGACCGTGGTCCTGAGTGAAATGTCAAGCCATTGGCTGTAACATGTCCTGAATAATTAAAATCCTTATCAATGAATAAATTTCTACCTTTAGCTTCCTCAGCAGCATTTATAACTTGCTGTAAACCAAAAACGGCTAAGTTTCTTCCGACATCCTCTTGAAGTTGAAGTAGCATTTTTTCCATTTTTTGATGTTCTATCTCTTTAATTTTCTCCCAAGCCTTATTTCCTAAAGTAATTGTATCTTTAAAGACGAAGCTTCCAATTAGTTTTCCATCGATCAACTTTTTATTTTGGGAAACTTCTAAAAAATTACTTAACTCATTTTTACCTGCAGAAAGAATAACAGTATCATCCGAATGAAAATATTTCGATAATATTTGGTCTGTTTTTCTGTAAAATTCTTTTTGTCTAATTTCATGAAGTTGCTGGGTATCCTTTTCGTATTGTTTCAATACTGTGCTTCCGTGTGACACAATTTTTGACGTATGTGCATATTCAAATTCTTCTTCATAAATCGAAGGAAAGTCGGTGTTCATAATTTCATTTAAAGATGTTTCAAATCCATCATACAAATGAATTGCATGTTGCTGAATAGCAAGTAATTTGTAACTTCTCACGCTAAACAAATAGAAAGAAAGTTCTAAAGCAGAAAACTGGCTATTTACAGCTATTTTCTGATGCACTTCAAAAGGAAAGTGTACCACCTTTACAATTTCATTACCAACAAAAATCCCTATACCTTTCTTTACATGAAGGAAATCTATTTGTTGGAAGGTCGCATCCAATTTATCACATAGTATTTTCGCACTTTTATCCCTCTTGCCTGCCTTCATTTTCAACAAGGTTTTCGCAGCCTCCAATGCCTTTTTTATTACAAGATGGTCTTGTTGCCTTTCGGGTGAAGTACGATGCACAGGGGCAATAATTGAAATGCAAAAAGGTGATGAATAATCAATCAGCGAAATAAGTTCTTCATTAGTCATGTTTCAAATTTTTAGAATAAAGACCATTGGATACCAACGGTAACCATTGGATACCAACGGTCTTTTTAAAGAGGTAGCAAAAGCGCTATCCTGTAGATTTTTATCAAATTAGAATGCAGATGGCAGTTTCGCCTCCCTTCTTTTCGCTACTGCTTGAAGTGTTTTCATCAAATTTTCACCGGTTGCATGCACATCACCAACAGCTTCTTTTCCTTTTTCGACTGACATATTTAAAAGTTTATTCAGAGAAACGATCCCTTGTAAACTCCCTTGTTCATCAACAACTGGAAGTCTTCCAATTTTACGCTCTCTCATTTTTCTAAAAGCTTCAGATACGTCTTCAGTTCCACGGATTGTTTTAACATCACGGGTCATAATTTCACCAACTGTGCGATGTTCGATAGCTTTATTTGTATTCTGAGCCAACGAGAGACAAATATCTCTATCAGTTATAATACCCAAAACCCTTTTATTTCGATCTACAACAGGTAAGGCACCGCAGTTAGCTTCTCTCATTGATTGTGCTGCGTTGTGAATGTTGGTTTCCGGAGTACAATACTTCAACGCATTTGCGGTCATAATTTCTTTAACTTTCATCTGATTCTATTTTTATTAAACATTAAATTGATTAAAGCAAATTAAATGCGAATAGCATTCGATTCAAAAGCCATTTGATAGCATAAACATTGATAAGCATCAACTTGAATAAAAAGAACTATTTCGCCGTAAGGTTTTTAGGTCATTGATAGCAATATTTTTGGTTGATGTTTTAATACTACCATCTTTCTTAAAATCGGACAGCGCGCGGACAAGTGATTCCTTTGTTGTTCCAACAATACTTGCCAAATCATCTCTGGAGATTCCAGCTATAGGATTCGTATCGAAATTTTTATCATGAAAATGAAGTAAAGTTTCAGCTACCCTTTCTTTTACAGTGGCATAAGCTAATTGGAGCATTCGATTCTCTTTTTCTGCTAAATTTTCAGCCATCAATTCTATAATAGCGTATGAAAATGATGGTTCACGTTTAAGAAAATCCATGAACTCATGTTTGGAAACTACTGAAAGAATAGTAGCCTCCATAGCAATCGCAGTATCCCGATATTCACCATTTTCTTTAATAGGGAGAAATCCTAATAAATCTCCAGGTAAAAGAATATCCGTTACATATTCTTTTCCGTAGCTATCCGTTTTAACTGTTTTAATTTTCCCAGAAACAATATAATAAGTGTGGTTAGCAAAATCATTTTCATAATACAATTTATCTTTCTTTTTTAAAGCTTTTAATTTTCTTTCTGCAAAAAACGCTGATAAAAAGGAATCAATATTTTTATATTTAAAAAGTTTATTAACCGCATTTTCATTCGCATTTGACTTCCAAAGGTTTATGCGTTCCAAGCGTTTTTCTATTGATTCAATAAGTTCAGACGATTGAATAGGTTTTATTAAATAATCATCCCCACCTAAAAACAAGCCTTTTCGAATTGAAGCACTGTCTTTTTGAGAACTAATAAAAATAAAAGGAATGGGAGCTGTTTCTTTATCTTTTGACAATATTTTAAGTACTCCATACCCATCTAAATCGGACATTTTCAAATCGCAAAGAATAAGATCAGGAAGAGTAGCCTGTGCAATGATAACACCCGTTTTTCCATCTTGCGCAAGTTCAACCTTATAACCTGCAACTTTTAGCACCTCTGCAGTTATCTGACGGAAACCATTATCATCATCAATTATTAAAATTTTATCCATTTTTTTTTGATTTAATTGTCACGAATTAAGGCAAAATAAAATTCTTGAACCTCTCCTTTTCAATTGAGAAACACCAATTTTCAACGAGGTGTTTGGGTGAACTAATCGACAAAACATTCTGAAATTGAAGTTCAATTGAAAAATAATAATGCCCTATTGATATATTTTAAAACCAAAGCAATTTCAGAATAATATTGTCATGCAAAAAAAATCTAAATGACTGTTTTAATTCATAAACAACGGCTTCTCGAAAACACGAATAATAAATTCGAAAATCTAGGTGTTTCAAATCCTGGAGTTTGTGAACATGACGGAAAAATAAAAATGCTTTATCGAGCAACTACCGCAGGAAATTACTCCAGCTTTGGCTATGCCGAATTAAGTGATCCAACAACCATTGCAAATAGAAATTCAGGTCCATTTCTCCTGCCTACTGCAACATATGAATCTGCTGGTATAGAAGACCCAAGAATTGTAAAAATTGATGATTGTTTTTACATCACCTACACTGCGTACAATGGCACTACCGCGTTTGGAGCGTTAATGACAACTTTTGATTTTATACATTTTGAAAAAAGAGGAATTCTGACTCCCTATATGAGTTATAAAGATTTTCAACTATGTTTAGAAACCTGTCAGGATTTGAATAGCAAGTACCTTAGGTTCGCCAAACTCTTCCATAAAAGAGTAAGTCCGGTACTTTTTCCGGAAATATTACTTTGGGACAAAGACATTTGTTTCTTTCCAAGAAAAATTAATGGAAAATATGCTTTACTACATCGCATTTATCCTGATATACAGATTGTTTATTTCGATTACGTCGAAGAATTAACTTATGAATTTTGGAAGAGCTATCTATGCCGGATACACGATCATATTATTCTAAGTGGAAAATATGATTTTGAATCGAGCTATGTTGGATCAGGATGTCCACCTATAGAAACAAAAGATGGTTGGCTGCTCATTTATCATGGTGTTCAAGACACACTCAATGGATATGTTTACACGGCTGGAGCAGCTATGTTTGACCTCGATAATCCTTCAAAAGAAC
Source organism: Flavobacteriales bacterium (assembly GCA_947475275.1). GTDB lineage: Bacteria > Bacteroidota > Bacteroidia > Flavobacteriales_D > Crocinitomicaceae > M0103. The sequence goes on from CANJNE010000078.1 coordinate 5,983, forward strand.
TGGGACGATTAAAAACACCATTAATTCAACCAGAAATGGATTGGGAAAAGGAGGGTGTAACTCCCAATGTAGTATTTCCTGTAAGTGCCATTCTCAAGGACGACCAATTGACTATTTACTATGGTGCTGCGGACAAATGTATTGCAACTGCACAGCTATCCATAACCGAATTGATTAAACAAATATTAACAACTGAAAACAATTAAAAATGAACCAGCCAGAAATTCTTATCATCACATCTTACCCAGAAAGGGAATGCGGAATCGCTTCATTCAGTGCCGATTTGAGAAATTCCTTGATTCAACGGGCTGGAAAAATATTAGATATAAAAATCGGTGCTCTAGACAATGGAAATGTAGAAAGATTTTACCCGAAAGAAGTCAAATACCGAATTAATGCCTTGGATAAAAACAGCTTCGTATCGTGTGCTGAAAAAATAAATAACGATGATGCTATTGAATTGGTCTTAGTACAGCATGAATTTGGATTATTTGGCGGTGAATATGGAAATTACTTGATTTTATTAATGAAGAAAATCAATAAACCCATTTGTATTAACTTTCATACTGTACTGCCAAATCCTGATTTCTCTAGACGAAATACCGTTCGCAAACTTTCGGAATATGCTAAAGAAATTGTGGTTATGACTAATAATGCAAAAGAACTGCTTGATAAATACTATGGAATTGATTCCAGAAAAATTAACATTATTCCGCATGGAACACATACCATCATTCACAAAGAAAAAAAGGTTTTAAAAGAAAAATTTGGCTTTCAAGGCAGACATGTTTTAACAACTTTCGGGTTATTAAGCGCAAATAAAAACATTGAAACTGTTTTATTAAGTTTACCCAATATCGTAAAACAATTTCCAGAAATCACCTACTTGATTATTGGTAAAACACATCCGGAAGTATTTAAAAAAGAAGGTGAAAGGTATAGGGAATATCTAGAGGCTATAATTGAAAAAATTGGAATAAAAAACAATGTTGTTTTTATTAATAAATTTCTAGAAACCAAAGAGATATTGGATTATTTACAAATGAGTGATGTATATATCTTCAGTTCAAAAGATCCCAATCAAGCTGTTAGTGGTACCTTCTCTTATGCGATGTCTGCTGGATGTCCGATAATAGCAACTCAAATTCCTCATGCAAAAGAATACTTGAGTCCAGAAGAAGGATTACTTGTTGACTTTGAAAACCCAGATCAAATGGGTCAGGCTATCTGTCTACTGTTATCCAATGAGAATAAATTGGAACAGATGAGAATTAATGTACTACATAAAAATGCAAAAAGTAAGTGGGAAAATGTCGCAAAACAACATTTAGATATTTTGAAACCATATTTTAAAGATTGTATTATCAACTACAATTTACCCTCTTTCACGATCAGCCATTTGGTAAGACTTACACATCATTTTGGAATTTTACAATTTTCGAATATAAACACCCCAGACATTAACTCGGGTTATACGCTTGACGATAATGCTCGCGCGTTGATAATATGTTGTCAATATTATTCATTAAAGCGCAATGGTGAACTCTTCATATTAATAGATAAATATCTCCGATTCATTTCACTTTGTCAACAAGAAAATGGAAGCTTTATAAACTATATAGATGAAGCAGGTCGAATTGACGATAAGAATAAAAAAGAGAATTTAGAAGACGCAAACGGTCGGGCTATCTGGGCTTTAAGTTATGTTATCGAATTAAAAGGCATACTTCCAATTGCCATGGTAACCAAGGCTAAAATGCTCTTGAAATTTGCCTTACCTCATATTGAAGGATTAAGTTCATTACGTGCCATTTCCTTTAGTCTCAAGGGATTTTATTTATACCTTAAAAATGAAAAAAGTCCTGAGATTTCATTGATGAGCTACAAATTCAGCAGAATCTTATACCATGCATTTCTAAACAATAAAGACGGAAATTGGAAATGGTTTGAAGACAAGCTAACCTATGCAAACAGCATACTTCCAGAAGGTCTTTTGTACGGTTATTTAATCACAAAAAAGGATAGATATAAAGTAGCCGCAAAGGAGAGTTTTGATTTTCTTTTACTATACGTAATTTTTGATGGTCAAATTTCAGTAATTCCAAATAAAACTTGGTTTAAAAAAGGAAGTAAGCGAAAAATACAGGGAGGAGAACAACCCATCGAAGTGGCCTATTTAATAATGTCATTAACGGTTTTTGAAGAGGCCATACCAAATTACGTCTATTCTCATTTGAAAGAGCTAGCATTCAGTTGGTTTATGGGAAATAATCAATTGAATCAAGTCGTTTATGATGCCAGTACAGGAGGTTGTCATGACGGAATAGAATCCCAAAACTTGAATTTAAATCAGGGTGCTGAATCCACAATTTGTTATTTGCTCGCAAGAATAAATATGGAAAAAAGTAATTACAGAAAAAGAGAGGAGGTATCTAAAGCCAAAAACCTTTATTTAACTGGTAATTTATCTTTGAACCATGAAACTGATTTTCAAACTATTTCTTTATCATGATGCATAAAAAAAAGTTTCCAACAAAAAAGACTGATCTGCCGACTTCCATACCCGAAGAATTTCCTTTGGAACCCGAGCAACCAGAACCAGAAAAAATTCCCGAAATTCCAGTGGAACCTGAGGAAGATCCCGAAGAGGAGCCTGACCCTGACTTTGAACCAGATTTCCCTCCTGAAGATCCAGGCATTACAAAATAACCTACTTTTCAGATTTTCTCGGTATTATATGAATGGGCATTTGATTGATTTACTTCACATATTAAACCTATCTTTACCTGTAAAATTAAAGTAATGACAGTAAAAGAGAACATGATTGTATCGGTGAATTACATCCTTAGCAATCACAAAACAGGTGAAAAAATTGAAGAAACAAGTGCTGATCAACCTATGGTATTTCTATATGGAGTTGGTAGCTTAATACCTGAATTTGAAGAAAATTTATTCGGAAAAACTGAAGGTGATTTGTTCGATTTCGCTATAACCTCAGAAATGGCTTATGGCAGCTCTAGTGATGAAGACATTGCGGTAATTCCAATCGATGTTTTTCATGATGAACAAGGAAATTTCGATACAGCATATTTTACAGTTGGAAAATTAATTCCTATGTCAGATGGTCAAGGCAATCAGCTTGGAGGTAAAATTATGGAAGTTACTGCAGAATTTATAAAAATGGATTTTAGTCACCCATTAGCAGGCGTTGATTTACATTTTAGAGGTTCAATAGCAGGAGTTAGACCCGCCTCTCAAGATGAAATTGACCATGGTCACGCGCACGGACCAGGCGGACATCACCACTAACAAAAAATTCAATTAATATTTAGTATGAGGATTAGAATTATTTCCAATCCTCATATTTTTTGTTCACTATTTTCTTGAATTCAGATTTCACAAACTTTTTATCATTGATACCATCATATTCTTTCATGATATTACCATTCCATAGGTAATAAACCCCTGGTGTGTCTTTAGTATTTCCAAGAACCTTCCAAAAAGTTCCAATATCTATAATTTGATGAGGATATGTTGCTCCAGCGATTTTAAAGAATTCAGGTATTTTTTCGGCTTCTTCATCCATGAAAATAATCTTGATTTTAGGAAAATTGGGATCCGCTTTTTTAAGTTGCGTTAGTTCTTTGGCTGTTTCTTGGCAATGATCACATCCTGGAGCAAAGAAACAAAGAATCTTCTTTCCTTTGTCTATCCCTTTAAAGTACATTTCATAACCTGATTTTTTCGAAGTTGGCTCAAGAACTTTTTCAACAACTTCATTCGAATTTTCTAAAGTTACAATTGAATCTTTAATAGGATTGTTCTCCAAATTTAAACCTTTATTAGAAATAGCTATTGTTGAATCCGCATCGATTTCTTCATCTTCCTCGATTTGCTGAACAGGTGCTGAAGATTTAACTTCCATCGGAGCAACAAGGTAGATAGAAAGTATAGATGCAAAGGTGACTGCCATAAGTAGAGAAAAGTTCAACTTATCTTTAGACATATCAACGGTTCTAAAAAGATAACCAATTAACCCCATAGCGATAATATTTTTAATCAATGCCTGAAGTGGTGTCATGGGCAACAAAGCCCCAAAACAGCCACAGTTTCCAGAATTACCTGTTGCCAATATTTCGTAAGTTAGATGCGCTGAAAAAATAAAAAGTATCAAAAATGACATCGGCAACACCAACCTTTTGAAATAATGTGGCTGCAATAACAAAATACCCAATGCTAACTCACAACCAATTAATGTTCTTGAGAAATATGCAGCAAGTTCCTCACTGAAACCCATTGGAATAAGTTGTTTTATTTCAAAGGTGGTTAATGCAAAAGAAGGAGAAGGATACAATTTAGCAACAGCTGAAAGGAGAAATAAAATCGACAAAAGAATCCTGAAACCAAGGATTAAATTGGATTGCGTTTTTTGATTAAGTCCCATGTTTAAAATTTTAATGGTTGAATTTAAACCCAAAGTTCTAAAGATACAACCTTCGCAAGCAAAATAACTTTTTTTTAACGCGAATAGTGATTGTTATTCATTTTCAAAATTGCAATTTAAATGTTAGTTTTACAGTACTATCAAAACGCATAAAGCATGTTCAAAAGAAGCTTAACAATCGGTTTTATTGCCTTAAATTTTTGGAATTTCGCTCAATCGACAAACTGGCAAGCATTCACAGATTCTATTCCTTCTTTATCCTCTCCAAGAGCTTGTGACCTTAATGGTGATGGTATCAAAGATATTGTTATCGGCGGAGGAACGGATGGTGTATTCAGTAATAACGGCATCATGGCTTACAATGGGTTGAATGGAAACCTATTATGGAAACGATCATCGAGAAATGAAGTTTTTGGAAGCGCAATTTTTCAGGATATTACTGGTGATGGTGTAAAGGATGTTATTATTCCAGGTAGACAAGCGCAGCTTTTGGCAATTAATGGAACAAATGGCTCTTTGCTTTGGGATTATTTCCCTTATGGTACCAATCCTGCTGACAGTGGCTTATACAATTTTTACAATCCTCAATTCATTCAAGATGTTAATGGAGACAATATTCAAGACATTTTGGTTTCGAATGGTGGAGACCATAATGCTCCGGCATGGCAAACCAATAGACCTCCTGGACATTTGATGGTTGTAAACGGTTTGAATGGTTCACTATTGGCAAAGGCTGTAGTTCCTGATAGTGCTGAAACATATTGTTCGCCAATTGTAGCTGATATTCAAAATAATGGAACCAAATGGATCCTTTATGGTACCGGTGGTGAAAATCTTGGAGGATCGTTCTTTGCCTGTCCACTGAATGATTTACTCCAAAACAACTCATTAACTAATTCGATTACATTGGCAACAAATCCAAATAAAGGATATATTGCTCCGGCATCGGTAGAAAAAGATGGGCAAAATGCATATGATATTTACATTCAGTGTTTTGATGGA
>CANJNE010000079.1 GCA_947475275.1 Flavobacteriales bacterium
AATCATTAAAGTACCTGCAACCGGGAAAGAAACTGTTGGGGCATGGAAACCATAATCGATCAATCTTTTCGCAATATCAGCAACTTCAACATCTGATGTTTTTTTGATTTCGCGACAATCCAAAATCAACTCATGAGCAACATTTCCATATTTGCCTGTGTACAAAATATCGTAGTGTCCTTTCAAACAAGCTGCAATGTAATTTGCGTTAACTATCGCCAATTCAGTTGATTCTCTTAGTCCTTTTGCTCCCAACATTTTGATGTAACCATAGGAAATCAATAAAATCAAAGCACTTCCATAAGGTGCAGCTGAAATTGCATGAATGGGTTGCTCACCACCAGCTTTTACCAAAGGATTACTAGGTAAAAAAGGAGCTAAATGTGCGGCAACTCCAATAGGTCCCATTCCTGGGCCACCACCTCCATGTGGAATAGCAAATGTTTTATGCAAGTTAAGGTGACAAACATCGGCACCAATATTCCCTGGATTGGTCAACCCTACTTGGGCATTCATGTTGGCACCATCCATATAAACTTGACCTCCATTTTCGTGAATGATTGCCGTAATTTCTTGAATACCTTCCTCATAAACGCCATGTGTTGAAGGATAGGTAACCATTAACCCACCTAAAGTGTCTTTTAAAGAAGTAGCAACTTTTCTCAGTTCTTCGATATCGATATTTCCATTTTCATCACAACCCGTTACCACAACTTCAAATCCTGCCATGACAGCAGATGCTGGGTTGGTTCCGTGCGCTGAAGAAGGGATGATCATTTTGGTTCTTTGGAAATCGCTTCGAGACTCATGGTATGCTTTAATCACCATCAAACCAGCGTATTCACCTTGGGCACCAGAGTTAGGTTGCAAGGAAACTGCTGCAAAACCTGTACACTCACACAAGTCTTTCTCCAACTGACGGAACATTTCATGATATCCATCAGCCTGGTTAACTGGTGCAAAAGGGTGCATGTTGGCAAATTGAGGATTGGTAATCGGAATCAATTCACTCGCCGCATTCAACTTCATGGTGCAAGATCCTAATGGAATCATACTGTGAACCAAAGAAAGATCTTTATTTTCCAAACGCTTTAAGTAACGCATCATTTTAGATTCAGAATGATGGCTATTGAAAGTTGGATGGGTTAGTATTTCATCTGTTCTTAACAATTCAGCACGAAGTGACTTTACCTCTTTTCCATCGATTTCAAGGGAATTTTTAGACAATACTTTTGCGAAGACATTGACAATTTCTTGAACGTCTTCATTGGTATGAGGTTCTCCAAAGCTAATGGTCAATTCATGGTCATTGATGTAATGGAAATTTATCCCATGTTCTTCAGCTATCGATTGAATAGCAGAAGCAGGAACACCTTTCAACCAAATCGTATCAAAGAAATCGTTAGATCCCAATTCAACCCCAAGTTCTTTCAATGCATTTGCAGTTTTAGTTGCAAGTGAATGCACATGGGATGCAATATTACGAACACCATTAGGGCCATGATAAACGGCATACATACTTGCCATCACAGCCAATAGTGCCTGTGCTGTACAAATATTCGAGGTTGCTTTATCTCTTTTAATATGTTGTTCCCGGGTTTGTAGTGCCATTCTCAATGCCATGTTATCATCTGCATCTTTTGATACACCGATAATTCTTCCCGGAATATTTCTTTTGTAATCGTCTTTTACAGCGAAGAAGGCCGCATGAGGTCCACCGTAACCCATTGGAACACCAAAACGCTGAGATGAACCCAGAACGCAATCGGCTCCCATAGAACCTGGTGATTGCAACAAGGCAAGGGATAAAATATCTGCAGCTACTGCAACTTGAATGTTCTGATTTTTACAACGTGAAATGAATGTTTTTAAATCTATAATATGACCGTTACTACCTGTGTACTGAATTAAAGCGCCAAAAAATTGGTCATCAAATGCATGATTGACAGCATCTCCAATTACCAATTCAATACCTAGGTTCTTGGCTCTTCCTTCAACAACATCTATGGTTTGCGGAAAACAGTTAGAGGCGATAAGAAACTTATTTTTTCCATTTTTCACATCGTCACGTGATCTTGAATTCCAGAACATAATCATCGCTTCCGAAGCTGCAGTAGCTTCATCCAAAAGTGAAGCGTTTGCAATTTCCATCCCTGTTAAGCCAATAACCATGGTTTGAAAATTCAAAAGTGCCTCCAATCGACCTTGAGAAATTTCAGCTTGATAAGGCGTGTAAGCAGTATACCATCCCGGATTTTCTAAGACGTTACGTAATATTACCGATGGGACAATTGTTTCATTATATCCCATGCCAATAAAAGAACGGAAGACATGATTTTTATTTCCTAGTTGAAGGATATGCTTCAAATACTCTTGTTCCGACAATGCGCTGTCAACATTTAATTCCCTATTCAATCGGATATGAGAAGGAATAGTTTTGTCGATCAATTCACCAATAGTTTTCACTCCAATTTTGGAGAGCATTTCAGAAGATTCATTTTGGTTCGGACCTATGTGTCGGTTGGAGAAAGCACTCATCACTTCAAGTTTGAAAAATTAGACTACAAATATAGCAGTTCAACTTGAAGAATGTTTTCAGAAAGGGCTCAAAAAATTGAAAAAAAATTTTTATTCTGTCGCTTTGTTACCTTAGAAGATTGACATGTCCTGTGCGTACAATAACATCTTGATTTTGAGATGCATTCATTGTAATCTTCCAGACGTAGGTTCCATCTTGTGCTTTGTTTCCAATAATTCCTAATTTCGTTCCAAAATCAGGTACAAAACCATCCCAGCCAATTGTAGGGTTTGTACTCCTAAATATTTCTTCACCCCAACGATTGAAAATGAGTAACTCATAACCTTTTGTTTCAATGCCAGAAGTAATTATTGGCAAGAATACATCATTGGAACCATCACCATTCGGCGTAAAGGTATTAGGAACATAATAAATAATTTCTTCATAAATAGTAACCGTCAGGAATGCGCTATCATAACACCCCACTTCATTATATGCATAAAGCGTAACAACATAACTTTCAGGAATATCATCATACTCGTGAATTGGATTCGTTGACAAGCTTGTTGAACCATCCCCAAAATCCCAATAATAGGTGAAAGCATTGTTACTTTGGTTATCAAATGCAATAATTGGCTCTGAAACCAAAGCGGAATCAGGATTTGCGAAGAAGATAGCGTCAGGTTGAGAAAAGACACAAACCAAATCATCTTGGGTCAATGAAACGGAACATCCAGCTTGATTGGTTACTGTTAGTGTTACATCATAACAACCTTCATCTCCATATTGATGATCGATTGCAACGGGTTGATTAGATGTTTCTCCATCACCAAAATCCCAGAAAAGTGTTGTGTTAGGTGCATTGACTGTATCGGTAAATACAACGTTAAGGAAACTACATCCAACGGCTGATGTCAATTCAAAACCAACTTCGGGACTTTCGAAAATATTAATGGTATTCACGATTGAATTGGTACAACCCGTATTTGCGTCAATAGCCTGTAGACTTACATTATATGATCCAAAATTCTGGTATGTATGTGTTGGATCTTCATCAGTAGAAGTTAAATTATCACCAAAATTCCATGAATACAAATTGTTCCCAGGGGTGTTGTTCACGAAAACAACAGGTTGCAAATTACACAAAGGATTGTTTAATGTGGCGAATTGCACATCTGGTAAAGGATTAACCGTTACTGCAATTTGATATGGCCCCGAAATACAACCATTTGCATTGGTTGTAGGTATTACCTGATAAATTACTATTTGAGGAATATTCGAAGTATTAATTAGTAAATCAGTAATACTCGCTGAATTTTGGCTGGTAAGGAAAGTTTCCCCAGTAACATTAGGATTATTTATGGCTTGCCAAGTAAAGGTTGCTGGAATACTTGATGTAAGATTGATATTTAAATTATTGTTAGAACAAATAGCCAAGTTCTGATTGGTTAGAACTGCAGAAGGATTTACTGTGATATTGAAATTTTGAGGGTTACCGAAACAACTTAGTCCTAAATTGGTGAAACTTGGAGTAACCTCAATATTGGCGGTTACCGGCACTGTTGTGTTGTTGATACCTGTAAACGAAGCAATATTACCAGAACCGTTTGCCGCCAAACCGATTGAAATGGTATTATTCTGCCAATTGTAAATCGTATTAGGAACACTTCCCGAGAAATTGATTGCTGCCGTATTCGTATTGTTACAAATGGTTTGATCAAGTGGATCTAAAACATTAGGTATCGGATTGACTGTTATTGTGAAATTTTGTGGTGTGCCAATACAAGTAGTTCCTAAATTGATATAACTAGGTGTCACTGTAATGGTTCCTGAAATTGGTAATAAGGATGTATTGTTTCCTGTAAATGAGGAAATATCACCTGTTCCAGTCGTTGTTAATCCAATAGTTGTATTGGTATTGCTCCAGTTGAAAACAGTTCCGAAAACATTGCCTTGGAAAATCACAGCATTGGTTTGGGTTGCATGACAAACGACTTGATCTATCGGGTCAACAACATTTGGAGTCGGATTTACTATAATGGTATAGGTTCCAATTTGTGTACAAGACACCCCACCGTTGGAATATGTTGCCGTTATTGTGATCAACCCGGAAATTGGAGTTGCAGAATTATTGGTAGCAGTGAATGAAGGCACATTTCCATTTCCAGATGCTGCTAAACCAATTAATGTATTGTTATTTGTCCAGGTATAAGTGACATTTGGTACTGGACTTGAAAGTATTTGTGGACTCGTAATGGTTCCATTACAAATAACTTTGTCAGTAGGTAAAGTAAATGAAGGTGTAGGATTTATAGTAATGTTGAAGCTTTGGGTATTTCCATTACAAGTTAGACCGTTGTTTGTTATTGATGGCGTAACAACTATTGCTGAGGTAATTGGTGAAGTGCCATTATTTATTGCAGTGAATGAAGGAATGTTGCTAACACCACTTGCTGTTAGTCCAGTTGATGTATTGTTATTCGTCCAGTTGTAGATCGTTCCCGAAACACCTCCAGTGAACACAACAGGGCTTGTTAATTGACCTCCACAATAGAACGCATTGTTAATTGGATTAACATTTGGCGCAGGATTTACGGATATTGTAAACAGTTGAGGCGTTCCACTACACTGCTGGCCATTAAAAGTATAAGAAGGTGTAACGGTAATATTTGCTGTTTGAATTGTATTGGTTGAGTTTATGGCTGTAAAAGGAGGAATAGATCCTGTTCCATTTGCCGCTAAACCAATTGAAGGATTGGAGTTCTGCCATGCATAAGTTATACCTGTAAACGAACCAGTGAATGCTATTTGACTGGAAACTGTATTGGCACAGAAAGTAACATCAGCAACTGGAGCCATACTTGGGCCAGGATTGATGGTAATATTGAACAATTGACTATTGCCTTGGCATGTTACACCATTATTGGTGTACAATGAATTTACTTGAAACTGGCCTATATTTGGCACACCTCCACTATTCAATCCAACAAAACTTGGAATGTTGCCAACTCCCGATGCACCAATTCCTATTGACGCATTTGTATTTGTCCAGCTGTATGAAGTTCCAACAACTGAACTGTTAAAATTAACTGCTGGAGTATTGTTATTGGCACATGATGTGACATTAGTTACAGCTCCTACAACAGGAATTGGATTCACTGTAATTAAGAATGATTGACTGATCCCATTACATGTAATTCCAGCATTGGCATAGGTTGGTGTTACAATTACAGTTGCATTTTGAGCCGTGCTAGTACTATTGAAAGATGTAAATGAAATATCACCTGTTCCAGATGCAGCCAAACCGATTACTGTATTTGAATTTGTCCAACTGAAATTGGTATTATTCGCAAATGTTGTTGTAAAGTCAACCAGTGTTTGAGAATTAGCACAAACAGTTTGATTGGCTAAAGGATTAACCGTAGGAGTTGGATTAACAGTTACAAAGACTAATGATGGTGTTCCCGAACAAGATACGCCGTTGTTCAAATAATTCGGTGTAACAGTTATTTGAGCTGTTATTGCCGTGTTTCCAGGATTCGTCGCTAAGAAGTTAATATCTCCATTTCCACTAGCAGGTATTCCGACAGATGCATTTGTGTTTTGCCAAGTATATGTTACAGCTGGATTGTTATTCATGAAAGTCGAACTGAAATCAATCAAACCATTTGTGTTGTTACAAAATGCCAGATTCAATATTGGGTCAACAGTTGGAGTAGGATTGACTTGAATGGTTAAATTTGAGGTATTACCGGTGCACGTTAGTGTTCCATTTTGAATTGTTGGTGAAACGGCAATTGTAGCAATTATTGGAAGGTTACCATTATTTTGAGCATTGAAGATTAGGATGTTACCAATTCCTGAAGATGCCAGACCAATGGTATTGTTAGAATTGGTCCAAGTATATTGGGTATTAAGAACGTTGCTGGTGAAGTTGACAGCATTGGAATTCGAATTGTCACATAAAATTTGATTGGAAACTGGAATTACATCAGGGGAAGGGTTGATTGAATAAATTGTACTCGTTGGCAAACCTGGACAACTCACACCATTGTTTGTAAAAGTAGGTGTAACCGTAACCGTTCCTTGAATTGGTCCAAAGGTTGTGTTTTGACCCAAGAATGCTGGTATATTGCCATTTCCGTTATTACCCAAACCAATTGAGGTATTTGAATTAGACCAAGAATAAGTAGTTCCTACAACAGCTCCACTCAGTGTCACTTGTGATGCAGATGTATTATTACAAATCGTTTGACTGGCAATTGCATTAACCGTTGGCGTTGGATTGACTGTTATAACAAAATTTTGATTTGGTCCAGGACAAGTTACATTGTTGATAGTTATTGTTGGATTCACAGTTAAATTCGCATTTACAACTGTAAAGCCTGTGTTGGTTGCACTGAAACTAGGAATATTACCCGTACCTGATGCAGCCAAGCCGATTGATGTATTGGCATTTGTCCAAGAATAATTTAAACCAGTTGAACTGCTGGTGAAATTTATAGGATTGCTCAATATGCCATTACATATTGTTTGATTTCCAACAGGGTTAATACTTGGCGTGGGCGCAACATTTACAAGAATAGGGAAAACTGGGCTCGAACATCCATTTACAGTTGAGGAACCAACTACGTTATAAAATACCTGCTGTGTAGTTGAAGTATTATTGGTCAAAACATCATTTATAATAGGTGAAGTAACAGCTGAAATACTCTCGCCATTTACGTTAATGTATTGCTGAACAGCCTGCCATGTAAAGGTTACATTGGCATTTGCAACAAGATTTAAATTGACAGCATTTCCACTACAAATCGTAACGGTATCCTCATTTAATAATGCGAGTGGTGGTCGAACTGTGACAGCAATAGTTTGAGAAGGTCCAACACAATTTCCAGCAATTGAAGTAGGTGTTACACTATAAATTACCAATTGATTCGTTGTACTGTTGTTTATTAGTATATCATTAATAATTGCTCCAGTATTGGTAGTGATGGACTCTCCGGAAACATTTGGGTTATCAATGGTTGTAAACCATGAATAGGTTGATGGCACATTTGCAGATAAAACCGCATTTACAGAACCACCGCTGCATATTTCAATAGGAACGTTGTTGTTCAAAATAACATCTGGAATTACAGTCACTGTGAATGTTGTATTCGGGCCCACACATCCCTCTGGAGCTGATGTTGGTGTAACAACATAATTTACCGTTTGAGGATTTGGTGTTGTATTGGAAAGCGTATTGTTAATAATTGAAGAGGATTGAGGAACAGTAACTTCTCCGTTGACATTGTTGTTAGCAGTTGCTGACCAAACAAAACTTGAAGGCACTGTACTGGTTAAATTTACCGTAAAATCATCATTATTACATATCGATATTGGAGCAACAGGCAATACACTTGGCGAAGGGTTTATGGTATAGGTGAACGTTTGATCGTTTCCTGGACATGTTATACCTGAACCAGTAAATTGCGGTGTAACTGTAATTGTCGCAACTTGGGCCGATGTTCCACTATTCAAACCATTAAATACTGCAATATTTCCGTTTCCAGAGCCATTTAATCCAATTGAAGGAAGCGAATTTGTCCATGAATAAGATGTTGCGCTACCAGTAAAGTTTACTGCTGATGTTGAAAGTTGATTACAAACTACTTGATCTAAAGGATCATTAACTGTTGCAGTTGGATTGATAATAATTGTAAATGACTGTGTAGGTCCAGGGCAAACAAGACTCGTATTGGTAAAGAATGGTGTAACTGTTACCGTACTTATTATTGGATTCGATGTTGAATTGGTCCCCATAAATGAAGAAATATTTCCAATTCCATTGGCAGCCAAACCAATTGATGTGTTGGTATTTGTCCAAGAATAATTCGTTGCTGTACCTGTAAAATTAATGGCAGCAACAGAAGAATTATTGCAATATGCAACATCCAATGGATCATTAACTACCGGTGTAGGATTCACTTGTATTTGGAAAACTTGCGGTGTTCCAGAACAAACTAATCCTGCATTATTGTAAATTGGTGTTACTTCAATCTGCGCTTGAACTGCAGTTGATGTTGTATTTTGTGCTGTGAATGCCGCAATATTACCAGAACCAATTGCGCTCAATCCAATCGAAGGGATTGTATTCGTCCAATTGTAACCTGTTCCAGTCCCGATAAAGTTTACAGAAGATGCGGTTCCACCATTACAAACCAATTGATCAACAGGGTCACTAACTGAAGGTGTTGGATTGACAACTATATTGAATTGTTGATCTGATCCGAAACAAGTAACTCCATTTAAGGTGTAAACTGGTGTTATGGTTATCGTGGAAAGAATGGGTGCATTTGAATTATTGGTTGCATTGAATGCAGGAATGTTGCCAGTTCCACTTGCTGCTAGTCCAATTCCAGGATTTGAATTTGACCAGTTATAGCTTGTGCCTGTTCCACCAAGTACAATAGTATTTGATGCCTGTCCATTACACAAGGTTAAGTTTGAAGGGACAATAACAGTTGGTGTTGGGTTGACAGTTATGATTATGGTTTGTTGTTGCCCATTACAAGTTAAATTGGCATTCGAATATTGAGCTGTAACGGTTAAAGTTCCAGCAATTGGATTTGAACCGCCATTAGAAGCTGTAAACGAAGCAATGTTTCCAGTTCCAGTGGCAATTAAACCAATATTCGGATTGGAATTAATCCAAGAATAACTTGTACCTGTTCCTGTAAAGTTGAGCGCTGCAGTAGGAGATCCATTACAAACATCTTGATCTGTCAAATCATTTACTGTTGGGGTAGGATTAACTGTTATGGTAAAGGTTTGATTCACCCCATTGCAACTTGCAACGCCACCAGTAAAATTAGGAACTACAGTAATGGTTGCAGTTATTGGTGATGAGGTTGTATTTACGGCATTGAATGCAGCAATATTTCCAGTTCCATTTGCAGCAAGACCAATTGATGGATTGGAATTGGTCCAGGAGTAAGAGGTACCATTTCCAGAGAAATTAACACCTGAAGTTAACGTACCATTACAAACAACTTGATCTGGCGGATCAATCACTGTTGGTGTTGGATTGATAGTGAACAAAAGGTCTTGGGTTGAACCAATGCAGGTAACAGATGAACCTGTGAAAGCAGGTGTTACAGTTACGACTGCGGTTAATGAGGTAGTGTTTGGATTGGTCGCAATGAACGGACTTATATTGCCATTACCAGTAGCTGCGAGCCCAATTGAAGGGGTATTGTTAACCCAAGAATAACTTGTTCCAGTTCCAGTGAACGCAACCAATTGTGTGGTTTGACCATTACAAATAACTTGATCAGTCGGATTATCAACAGTTGGCGTTGGGTTTATGGTATAGGTAAATGTTTGTGGTGCACCAGGACATGTAAGGTTGCTTCCAGTAAATTGAGGTGTTACAGTAATGGTTGCTGAAACAGGCGAAGAAGTGGAGTTGATACCATTAAATGTATTGATGTTTCCTGTACTATTTCCACCCAAGCCAATTGCTATGTTTGAATTTGTCCAACTGTAAGAAGTACCGGTACCTGTGAAATTCACGGGTACTGAACTAGAATTATTACAAATCACTTGATCTGTTGGATCATCAACAAGAGGCGAAGGATTGATTGTTATTACGAATTGATCAATCGGCCCTGGGCAGCTAACACCAAGGTTTTCGAAAATAGGAGTGACCGTTACCGTGCCATTGATAGCATTATTGGAAGTATTTGTGCCTTGAAAAACAGGAATAGTATTACTTCCGGTTGCACTTAGGCCAATTGCAGTATTTCCATTATTCCAATTGTATGAGGTTCCAGTACCATTAAATGTGATGAGGTTTGATGAACCACCATTACAAACAGAAACATCACTTGTTGCATTGACTGTTGGCGTTGGGTTAATTGTAAATGTGAATGTTTGAGCAGGGCCAGGACAATTTACTGCATTGTTAAGATAGAATGGCGTAACTGTTACTGTGGCTGTTACTATTGCATTGCTGGTATTTTGTGCCGTGAAAACAGGAATAGTGCCAGAGCCGTTAGCATTCAAACCAATGGAAGAAGTCGAATTTGTCCAGGTGTAGGATGTTCCAGTACCATTAAATGAAACTGCCGTAGATGGGTTTCCATTACATATTACTTGATCAATTGGATCTGTAAGTTGAGGTGTCGGATTAACTGTAATCGTGTAAAGTGAACCTGCTCCTGGACATGCCAAAGAACCTGGTGTTGTTGCAGAAGCAAAAAGCTGTATGGTAATAGGTAAAGATGTTGTATTGGTTAAAGTCATTGGAGGAACGGTATTGGTACCATTCGTAGTCGTTAATCCGTTTATTCCAGCAGGTGGAGTCGGAATGGTCCAAGTAATATCAGCATTAGCAGTAGCTGAACTTATCGTTACACCATTTGACAAACTTTGAGAACAAATAGTTTGATTTGGAATACTAAATGTTACTGCAGGTGATGGATTGACAGTTATAGTAAACGCTTGAGCAGATCCCGAACAATTTACGCCAGCGTTCAGATATTGCGGTGTAACGGTAACTGTCGATACAAGAGGATTAGATCCAGTATTCGTTGCTGTAAAAGAATTAATATTACCTGTACCACTTGCCGATAGACCGATACTCGTTAAATTATTCGTCCAGGTGTAGGATGTCCCTGTACCTTGGAATATCGTACTAGGAACAGTTCCACCATTACAGCTTATTAAATCAGCAGGGTCAACAACTGTTGGTGTTGGATTCACCGTGATGGTCATTGTTTGAGCTAAGCCAGTACAAGTTGAATTGGAGTTGGTATAACTTGGCGTTATTACAATTGTTGAAGTAATCGGATTAGTGCCAGTATTGA
>CANJNE010000080.1 GCA_947475275.1 Flavobacteriales bacterium
AATTACCCCAATGATTGGGCAAATTATCTAACTGATCTTGCGCCGAGGTTGAAAGATTTGGGTATTGATGCCATTTGGATTCCACCTTCTATAAAAAATACCGGAACCAACAGTGTGGGTTATGCCCCTTTTGACCACTATGATTTGGGCGACAAATACCAAAAAAACTCCGCAAATACACGTTTAGGGGATAAGGACGAGTTGTTGCGAATGATTGCAGTTATGAAAGCCAATGGTATTGATGTAATTCAAGATATCGTTTTGAATCACATTACAGGAGCAGGAAGTGGAGCAGGTCAAGGTGGAAATGATCCTGCAGCAATGGATGATGGTCAAACGAATAAATACAAAAATTTCCGTTATTCCTGCTATGCCACACCGGCAATGAATGAAACAAGCTCAAATTACCTTTCTCGCGAAGGACGATTTCCTAAAAATTGGCAAAACTTCTATCCTAATCCAGGAAATCCTTGTTGTAATAACGAAATCAACACACCTTATTGGGGACCTGATATTTCGTTCGAGTCTAATGGTTTTGGGTTGAGTAGCAACGCAATATTTAACCCCGCTCAAAGCACTGATTATATGCGCAGTGGTATAAGAAATTGGTTGATTTGGAACAAAAAACAAATGGGTTGGGATGGTGTACGAATTGATGCCGTTAAGCATTTTCCATCCTATGCTGCCGAAGATTTTCTTTGGAATCTGCAGTATGGCTCTCTATGGGCGAACGGAGGTTGGGACATGTTTGCTGTTGGTGAATGGATTGGCGGAGCAAGTGAATTAGATGCTTGGGCAAATGCAGTTCAAAATAGGGCTGGAACTTTTGACTTCAGTTTGAGAAATGCATTTACGGGAATTGTATCGGGCAATGGAAATTTCGACTTGGGAACAGTACCTGGATATCAACAAAGTAATCGAGACCGAACAATGCCTTTTGTTAATAGTCATGATACCTACAGACCAATTCTGGATGCTCAAGGAAATTACACGGGTTGGAATACCGCAAATCAAGTTGGAAGCCATATAGAACCAACCGATGCTCGTAGAAGTATAACCTATGCCATTTCTTTCGCTGTTGACGGCGCTCCTTTAGTATATTTTGAAGATTTATTTAATATTGGATACAACAGTAATCGTTTCACTCACGATCCAGCAAATACGACCGAACTTCCCGTATTCAGTGATTTGGAAAATTTGATTTGGTGTCATCAAAATTTGCGATTTAAAGAAGGTGCCTATTTGGTGCGTTGGCAGGCTGGTGATGCTCTTGTAATTGAACGTGAAGCCAAGGCTTTAATCGCTGTAAATGATAATTGGTCGAGCTGGCAGAATTTAAGTAATGTGCAAACATCCTGGCCCGATGGAACCGTTTTAAAAGACTATTCTGGAGCCAATGGAACAACGACTATTACGGTTTCAAATGGCGGAAAAGTTTCTATTTCTATCCCACCATGCGATGGAACTGCAGGAGCTGGAAGAAAGGGCTATTGTGTTTGGGCACCCATTGGCATTTCAGAAAATTATGTTCTACCGTCGAACCGTATTACCCAAGAATGGGAAATGGAAGATGATTTAGGTGATAATCATCCACTTTCTCTTCAACAAGGAGGACGTCTTCCTGATAATAGCGAAGATTGCAGAGTAGTAGGTAAAATTTATGTAGAATCAGGTCAACAAATGAATTTAGAACTTTATCCTGCTGATCCAAGTTTGCCTATTACAGTTCAATATTTGAATGCGGACTGCGGAATCATTGACTCTGTAAGTATGTCCGGGACAATTTTAGATTCTATTGTTCCAAATTATAACGGATGGTTGACTGTTCGCATCAAAAATGCAACTGGAAATCAGTTGGGTCAAAAATGTTGGGTAAAGTTGAATTATAAAGCACCCGAAGTCGTTAATACATCAGAAACGAAAAATAAATGCGCCTGCACTACTTCTTCTTCTTCACTATTTGAAAATGAGTTAGCGCAACAACTAATCGTTTATCCTAACCCAGCAAACGATTTCATCAAATTGGAAGTGCCTAATGAACAGTTCTCGTTGTGTACCATTAATATCATCAATACTGATGGAAAAATTGTTCAAATCATAGAGGACTTCGCCCCTGAAACTGGTTCAATTGATATTAATTTATTGGCAAAAGGGTGGTATAATTTGGAATTGGAGGGTCAACATGGAACTTATCGCAGCTTTTTTGTGAAAGAATAAATCAAAAAAATGTTGAGAATTGCAATTAATGGATTTGGGAGAATCGGAAGGTTGGCATTCCGTGTAGCTTTTGCGCATCCAGAAGTTGAAATTGTTGGTATCAATGATCTTCAAGAAACGGATTATTTAGCATACATGCTGAAATATGATTCCACCCATGGTATTTTTCCAAATGACATCAAGGTCGATGATAATCACTTAATTATCGACGGAAAAAAAATACATGTTTCCTCAGAAAAATCTATTCAACATCTTCCTTGGAAAGATTTGAATGTGGATGTTGTTTTAGAATGCACTGGAATATTTTTAACAACTGAGTTGGCTGGTGAACATATACAAGCAGGCGCGAAAAAAGTGGTTATTTCAGCTCCAGCTAAGGACGATACCCCTACCTTCGTTATGGGTGTTAACGACGAGCAATTGCATTCAGGATTGACAATAGTTTCCAATGCATCATGCACTACCAATTGTTTAGCTCCGCTTGCCAAAGTTTTAAATGATGCATTTGGCATTGAAGAGGGATTAATGACGACAGTCCACGCAGTCACTGCAACACAAAAAACAGTGGATGGTCCTTCAGCGAAAGATTGGCGAGGGGGACGCGGTGCTTTTCAAAATATCATTCCTTCATCTACAGGTGCTGCTAAAGCAGTGAGTTTGGTGATTCCAGAACTTAAAAATAAACTTACAGGAATGTCATTTAGAGTGCCGGTTGCAAATGTTTCTGTAGTTGATTTAACAGTAAAACTTAATCATTCAACCAGCTACGAAAATCTTTGTCAAGTTATTAAAAACGATTCTCAAGATTCGATGCAAGGGATTTTAGCCTACACTGAGGATGACGTTGTATCATCAGATTTTATCGGAAATCCACATACCTGTATATTTGATGCTAAAGCGGGAATTGCTTTAAACGATAACTTTTTCAAACTCATCGCATGGTATGATAACGAGTGGGGATATTCCAATAAACTCGTTGATTTGGCACTTAAGCTTGCAAAAAAGGACTAATTATAACTTCACAAAGTTCTGGCTTAAGTATCCTTTTTCCGTTTGAATAAGCATACAATAGTTACCGGACTCCAATTCACCTATTGAAAAAGAGAATGCTGTGTTTTCGTTTCCTTCAGGTGTAATATTTCGCTCCATCACTACCCTACCCTTTTCATCAATTATTTTCACATTGACTTCATTTTGACCAATCTTAGTGCATTCAACGTTCAATATATCTTGAGTTGGATTTGGAAACAATTTTAATTCTTCAATTGATGCTGCCAATTCCTCAAAGGATGCCGTTGAGGTTATGTTTGGAGAATTCAACTTATTAGAAGTATAAATTCTATATTCCGCTGGCTCAAGTTCCAATTGCATGTTTACATTGCTAACTTCAATGCTGTCGCCTGTATAATATTCATACCACCATCCTGTTGAAGGAAATCCAGCATAAGCAGATGCAGTATTCACATTAAAATTGGACAGCATCAAAACATCCATCGTCGGGTGCTGATAGGTAATCTTTTTTATCGGACTGGTTAAGGAATAGTTAAAAGTGCCATCAGCGAATACTTGTTGTGAATTTCTCAAATCCAGCGTAGCTTGATAAACCTCATAAAGTTGTTTTCGGTAAACATTGAGCCAATAATTCCATAGAATAGGTTTGTTACAGGTTCTGCATGGGACCTCTATAGAAATATCGTAACCCAACTCTCCAAACTGCCAAATCATTTTGGGGCCTGGTGTTGTTAGCATTGTAACTGCTGCTGCCTGAGCTCGCAACAACCCAACCAAAAGGTATTTGACATCATGGTCTGGATTGGTGGAATTTCCGGCTGAAAGACATTCAAACATTCCACGTTCTTCATCATGACTTTCTATATAGGTTACCAAATGTGGGACAGTCCAACCTCTGGCTGTATGAATACCATTAGTTAAGTTCGAGGAATAACCTTTCATCGCTTGATGATAATCATAAGTTACATTTCCCCAAAGCATCATGCCGTATTCCGCTAGAATTTTTTCTTCATTGTTATCTGCCCAATGCTCTAAAATGATATACGCATCCGGTTTAACTGTCCAAATGGAATCAGCCATCCTTTTTAGGATATTTATTCTCGTATTGCTATAATTTGCAGAACTATTAACAAAACCTTTGGTATAATCGAATCTGAATCCATCCAAGTGGTACTCTTCCAACCAATATTGATTCACGCGGTCAATATAATCTTTTGTTGCTTGACCCTCATGATTGAGATCATACCCCCAACAATAGGGAGGATGCGGACAAACTGCGTTAAACCAAGGATTATTAGCCGCGGGGCGATTATTTACTGCATCCCAATACATATTGACCATTGGATTTTGACCAAATGTATGGTTGAGTGCTATATCCAAAATAACCGCAATTCCTCTTTCGTGACATGCGTCTACAAATTGTTTGAAATGTTCCGGAGTACCATAATATTTATCCAAAGCCATGTGAAAACTTGGATTATAGCCCCAACTTTCATTGTTTTCAAACTCCCCGACAGGCATTAATTCAATAGCATTTATTCCTAAGCTATCTAAATAGTCTAGGGTGTCAATTAAGGTTAAATAATTTCTTTGAGCTACAAAATCACGAACGAGCAATTCATAAATCATCAGATTCTTATTCTCCGGACGTGGATAATTATCGTGTTGCCAATTGAAAGCTGATGGATTCGTTTCAAAAAGACTCACAAAACCCGAAGTTTGGCCCGTTGGATAATTATATGGATTTGGGTATGTTGTAGCACTTATATTTTGATCGTTATTGGGATCTGCAATTCTGAAAGAAAGCGGATCTGCAAAACGTTGGATTCCATCTATAAAATACTGATAACCATAAAGTTGATTTGAAGCTAGGTTATTCAGTTCTAACCACCAAGTTGTCGAATCTGTTGACAGATTCATGTGATAAGCCAAACTCGGTTGCCAGTTGTTAAAATCACCAAGAAGATAAATATTGTTTTTCTCTGGTGCAAATAATCTAAAAATAACGGTTGAATCATTGATTAAATTCAATCCATTTTGAGTCCCAAGAGGTGGGGCAACATAATTAATAGTGGGATTCACCAAATAAGTGAAGCTATCAATGACTGTTTCGGATCCATTAACTGCAACGAATTCCACCAAATGTTCTCCTGGTGTTGTAACATTTAGGTTGTAATTTAAAACAGTTGCATTAGAAAGTGTTGTTAAAGTGGTACCATTATCTATAATACTCAAAATCGCACTCTGATTGGATTTTCCAACGATATTAATAACATCACCTATATCAGCCACTTGATTCAATGAAGGTGAGAAAATTTTTGCTAAAAATCCTGAGTTAATAGGATAAACTGGATAAAATATATCAGAGCCATCAGCTTCCCGACCTACCGATGTCCCAGTGGCGTTTCTAAACACGAATGCCAAATCTTCTACAACAGTATTTGCAGGAAAACCATAAAAAGCATCTATGTCAATTGTAATTTGATGTTTGTTTCCTCCTAAATTTGTCATTAAGACACTAGCATCTGCTGTTCCCCAATTTCCTTGAACGTGTAACCAATTGGTTGGAGAAGTGCTTTGATTGGTTATAACACCAGTGTGCGTATATACAGTCCCAACACCGGTGAGAGCGGCATTTCCTTCGGTAGCATCATAAACAATTGTAACAACATCATTGACAGTTGGAAAGGCAGGTGTGACATCCAAAATTTGACTTGACACAACTGTCGAACCTAACAATGAAGAGCAAAAAAGTATATTCTTTAAGGAAACCATAATGCAAAATTTAGAAGATAAAAAAGCCTAAGTTTTCACCTAGGCTTTCTCGAATTTAAAAAGAACTATTACTTTTTAATCAATTTACCAGTTGCAGTGCTTTCACCTGCTTGAATTTGATAAATGTAAGAACCTGCATTCAAACCAGCTGTATTGATTTCAACTGCATTTGAAGAAGTTGAAGTTCCAGCAACTTTTTTACCAGCTAAATCGAAAATTGAAACAACCACTTCATTAACACCATTTGTGTTGAAAGTGAAGGTAGCAACGTCATTAACAGGGTTTGGAGCAACTACTACGTTTGAAATAGCGTTTTCTGAGATTCCAGCTGCACATGCTGCACAAGCATCCCAAGTAAAACATACTGTTTCAGCAGCAGCAGGAATAGTTAATGTACGGTTAATGTTACCTCCACCGTCATCAATTCCACAACCACCAGAAGCGATAGTGTTTGCTGGATCAGTACCTTCGTTTGAACCCCAGTCACCGTTTACGAATTTGTACAACTGCGTACCACCTACATTTGCCGTTGGATAAGTAATGTCGATAGACCAAATGTTACTTCCTAAATCCGTCATTGCATTAGAAGCATCAGCTGGAGACCAGTTTACGTTGGTTGCACCGTTGTCAGCAAAGTTACCGCCAATACGGATTCCATTAGGAGAAAGTGTGTTTCCTGCAGCTAAGTACCCAGTAATATCTACTTGGTAAGTAACAGTAACCTGACTGTTTGCAGCGAAACCAAATGCAACCATTGAAAGAAGTGTAATTAATTTTTTCATACGTTTTTTTTTGTTTAATTAATAATTCGCCAAAGGCTTTATAAATAGCTTAGTGTCATATTGACGTTTTAAAACTAAAAAGAAAAACAATTCGTTCAAAATAAAGTTTGACTTTTTTATTAAAAAAACATGAATAATATCTTAAATATTAAAGAATTAATCCATTTGTAAAGTTGTAAATCATACATTTGAAGTGAGATTATGCTAAAACACGTGAAATTTTACTTTTGGATCAGTACAATTTTGCTATTGATTTACTTTACGTTGCTGCTTCTATTTGGCACTACTACTTTTGCTGATGCGCTTCGCGGTTATGAAATCCTGAACCAATATGAGGAAATTGGAATTTGGAACAGCTTGAGTTATCCAAGTGATTTTTTAAATAACGTTCACTATTTCGTTTCATGGTGGAGTCCGGGTCAATGGCTGCTGCCCTACCTATTGATGAAGATAACAAGTTTTGAATCCATACAAATTATTCAAAATTTGATCATTATTTTCTGTTTGATACTGTGTGTTTTTGGGTATACCCTACTATTCAAAAAACTAGGTTTTTCTTCAACAACTAGATGGTTAGCTTTGATGTGTATAGTGACCAATCAACTTTTCTATTGGCAAACATTGATGTATTTTGGCGGCGATTTACTTTTACTTGCAATATTTCCATTCTTTATCCTTCTTTTAATCGACGAAAAACAAAAATCATTTTTGTGGTATTTCAGTTTTACAGCAATTGTTTTAATCGGCTTAATCGCAAAGAACACCTTTGTAGTTATTATAATTTGTGCTTTAATCTTTATGCTGACTAAAAAAGGCATTAAGAAACCAAAAATTCAGTTTTACATATTTTTTTCAACACTATCAATTCTTCTCATTGCGGCATTTTATTTATTGCATTTGAAATGGGGTGAAACACCGGGTAGCGCAACAGATACAGAAGGTTATAGTGGCGTGCCAAACGATTGGATTGGAGATCTTTTTTATGGGATTGGTAGTCCTTTTGGGATTTTTTCGAGAATAACTTTTATCGTTCAAAAAATTGCTGGAAATATTGGTTTCATAAATGCTTTTCAAT
This sequence comes from Flavobacteriales bacterium, assembly GCA_947475275.1. GTDB lineage: Bacteria > Bacteroidota > Bacteroidia > Flavobacteriales_D > Crocinitomicaceae > M0103. The sequence goes on from CANJNE010000080.1 coordinate 7,861, forward strand.
TGGTACCAGGTTTGATTTCGATTTTATTTATTGTTTACCTCACAAAAAGACCCATTTCGACCTATCAGCAACTCATCATTCGGTTTACTTTGCCTTTTATCGGATTTTTTTGTTTGATGTTTATATTGAACCAAGCTGTATCCTATGAAATGCGTCATTTTGCACCTGTAGCATTTTTATTTTTTCCAGGCATTATTGATTGGATGTTAGGCTTGAAATGGAAAAAAATAATGTTGTTTTCAATCTATTTTTTCTGCTTTGCTGACATGGTTTGGTTTGCATATAGTACTCTGAAAATAGAATCAGAATCGACTTTTTGGAATACATTGAAAGTCAGCAGAATAGATGCGAAAAATCTAGAAATAATCACAAAATGGGATACGGAAAATTCAGGAAGTTTGGTATTAATTGAAGATTACTGGGTTTTAAATATTGCTGTTAGACAAAACAAAAAACTTGTATTGCAAAAAGACAATAAAGGTTGGAAGGTAGTTACTGGAATGGAGTTGGATCATCCTGACTATTGCAATATGACGAATATTGAGCATTTAAAAAATTACAAGAAAATCCTCTTGATCACAAATAAGAAAAATCAACTTTCGAAAGCCTTAAGTAGGATTGATCAGGAAATAATAGCCTCAACTGAAGACTATAATTTTTTTGAAATTAATATGGGTGGTCTAAATCAAAAGCATCCTCAACCTGAAAACAAACTGCATTAGCATCGAATATTTCAACTGATTTTCTAAGAATTTCCTCTTGAAAATTTATTTTATTATTCATCACAATCTTCATTTTAGAAACTAAATCTGTGCTGTTCATAGACTCAAATAACAAACCTGTTTTTTCATTTTCAATTATTTCAAGGCTACCTCCAGCATTAGAGGCCAGAACAGGTGTTCCACAATAAAGTGATTCAATGGTAACCATTCCAAAAGTTTCAGACTTTGAAGCCATCATACAGCAGTCAATGGCTTTGTAAAAAACGCCAACATCTTTTCTAAATGGTCTAATCAGAACACGATCGTTCAAATCATTTTGTGCGATAAAATCTTGAATGCGATTATAATAATCCACTCCCCCTTCCCTATTCGGTTCACCAAGAAAACATAAAATCGCATTTTTGTCATTGAGATTTTTGAAAGCCTCTAAAACCAAAAGTTGCCCCTTGTGCTCATCAAATCGTCCAATCAATCCGAAAATAAACTTTTCATTAGGAAGATTTAAAATGTCACGTGCTTCAGATTTATCTATTTCATCATTCAACTGCGCAAAGTCTAAACCTGATGGAATTACACTTATCTTTTTAGCGTTAATTCTAGTTTGATTTTTTACCTGTTCAGCAAGCCAATTAAGTGGACAAGACCACAAATCCAAATATTTATATCTGATAGTATGGAACAAGCCTCTTTTACTCACCCCGAGTTGCATTTCCATGAAATAAGATAAATGTATGGGTGTTTTGCACTTTCTTTTAGCTATTACGGCCAAACTTAAATCGCGATTATCACGAATAATGAGGTGCGTCACTTGAAGTTCTCCCAAGCTTTTTGCTAACTTTTTACCTGCCTTGAAATCATAATATTTCTTATGCTTTTGAATGATCAAAACATTCAAGTCAAATTGCTTTGCTTCTACAATGAACTGAGAACTTTCAATACCAATTACCAAAACTTCATGACCTCTTTGGTGCATCCAAAGCGCATTTTTAAGATGGTTCATTTCTAATCCTCCCCAACTGACCGAACTGCATAAATAGGCGAGTTTAGTTTTCATGTTCGGAAAAATTTGGTTGAACTGCATTCTTTCTTAATGTCCATCTAACAATTATAAGAGCTAAGATGGAAAGCAAAGAGGCCACGATGAAGGGCATTCCATAGCTCCATGAGGATAAAGGATAGGTTTGAACTGATGTGTAATAAATCCACATGAAAAACTGAGGTCCAATAATTTCACCCAAGCTCATCATACTTGTAAAAACACCTTGAAGTTCACCCTGTTCATTATTTTTTGCTTTCGCAGAAACTATAGATCTTACTGAAGGCTCTATTATTCCTGAGAAAGCATAAGGAAAAACAAAAACGTACATCAACCAACCATTATCTGATGGAATTGCAGCTATTCCCATTAAGGTTAAGGTCAAAACAATCAGTCCTACTGAAGCAGCACCCTTCTCACCAATTTTTTTCACTACAAATCCTGATAGCAAGCCTTGCACAAGACCAAAGCAGACTCCGATTACTGCCAAAGATATTCCAACATCCTTTCCCGTCCAACCAAATTTTGTCATTGTATAATAATTCCAAGTTGAATGAACCGACATATTTGTTAAAATCAAAAGAAATATTACCAAGAAGAGGTATTTCATTTTTTTATAGCGCTTCATTTGAAGCATTGCGCCTAGAGGATTTGCACGTTTTATTTCGAAAGCTCTTCTATCATGAACGGGTAAGGATTCTTTCAAAACAAAAAAACCATAGATAACATTAGCGAAAGAACAAAACGAAGCAACTAAAAAAGGAGCTCTAGGCCCAAAATCAGATAACAAACCTCCAATCGCAGGACCAATTACGAAGCCAATTCCGAACGCTGCACCCACCAAACCAAAATTCTTTGCTCTATTTTCGGGAGCCGAGATATCTGCAATATATGCAGCGGCAGTGGTGTAACTCGCACCAAAAATTCCTGATATTGCTCTTCCAACTACTAACCAAACCAAATTGGGTGCGAAATACATCACAACATAATCTAAGCCCATACCTAGCATAGAAATCAACAAAATGGGGCGCCTTCCAAATCTATCACTTAAATTTCCAATTAACGGAGAGAATATAAATTGCATAAATGCGTATGATCCTAAAACCAACCCATAATATTTAGATGACTCGGCAATAGAAACACCGGTTGTATCCGAAACAAGCGATGGAAACGACGGTATGATTATTCCTAGTCCAACGGAATCCAGACAAATGGTGATTAAAATAAATATTAATGCTGATTTAGAATTCAATAACTGCATGCTCAAAGTTCGCTAAAACTTTCAATATTGAAAAAGATATGGGATCTAAGATTACCCTTTAGCATTTTTTCAGCTATTTTTTTCTACAATCACTTGCCAGAAAATAAAGTATTGCTACTTTTGTCGCGGAGAGTTGGCAGAGTGGTCGATTGCGGCGGTCTTGAAAACCGTTGTACCGAGAGGTACCGGGGGTTCGAATCCCTCACTCTCCGCTG
>CANJNE010000081.1 GCA_947475275.1 Flavobacteriales bacterium
AACATGTCTACCACATTGCCTAATAAAAAGCCATTATTTCTCATAGGTTCATTACATCCCCATGTTTCTGGATCTAGATGATTCCAGGGTAAACATGGATCAATTGGAAAAATGAAATCATAGATCATGGAATCAATCAAATTTCCAGTAGCGCCGGCTAAAACCAAGCCTAAAGAAATTAAAAAACCTCTAGGAGCCCCAGACTTTGCCTGCTTTAACCAATAATAACAGATTAGAACAATTGCTACTATCCTGAAAATGCTTAGTGCCAACTTGTGCCAAATGGAATGTCCGAAGGTGGTGCCAAATGCCATACCTTGATTTTCGATATATTCCATTACAAACCAGTCACCAATAACAGGATGCGCAGAATTGACTCCAAAACTAGGCTCAAAGTGCGTCTTTACATACACTTTAATTATTTGATCAAACAGTAAAATCAAGGTAACAATTACCCCAACAATCAGCACATTTTTCCTCACCAACTATAATTATTTGTTTTGGGCATTCTTAGCATCTATGCTCATGGTTGCATGCGGCACTAAGCGCAAACGCTCTTTTGGAATCAATTTACTAGTAACACGACAAATTCCATAAGTTTTATTCTCAATTCGCACCAAGGCCGCTTGAAGACTTTGAATAAACTTTTCTTGACGTGCAGCTAACTGAGCAACCTCCTCACGAGATAAAGTTTCAGAACCGTCTTCCATCATATTAAATGTACGACCGGTATCATCCGTTCCATGATCATCATTGTGAGATAATGACCCAACTAATAAGGTGTAATCTTCATTTGCTTCCTTTAACTTTTGCTGAATAAGGTCTTTGAATTCAGCCAATTCCGCATCTGTATATCTTGTTTTTTCTTGAGACATATTTTCACTTTTTTGAAAAATCTGAACAATTTTCTGATTCGGGCAAATATAAATTAAAAAAATAAAGTTCCAATTAAAAATTCAATCCGAATGCCGTTCTCGTTTTTAAATATAATAAATCTCGTAGTATTCATTAAATTTGAACCGTGATAAAGTTATTTCTTGGAAATAGGGCTGGGGTACTTCTTTTAATTCCCTTGTTAATTGCAATTTATTACTTCCTGAATAGGCAAACGCAATATTATGTATATGATGCTTATTCCAATTTAGGCTTGTGGGGAAACTCCGTCTACATTTCAGAGGAATTGAATGCTTATTTATCAGTTATTTTAGTTGGTATTAACGCACTTTTCATCAATTGGATATACAATAAAAATGAATTCTTAGAACGCAATAGTTATATAAGTTCATTATTGTATGTGACATTAATGAGTTTTTACCATTCCTTTTACAGCTTAGATGGTATTATAATTTCACACACGGCATTAATTGCAATGCTTCATCAGTTTTTCCAATTGCGACAAAACGAGGATGGTCGACGTTATGTTTTTAATGGTGCAATTTTTGCCGGAATTGCAGCAAGTTTTCACCCGCCTTTTATATTTCTTTTTCCTTTATACCTTGTTATGATTTATGTAGCTAGACCTTTAGTTTTTAGAGAAACGGTATTGGCTATTGTTGGGTTTGGTATTCCTCTGTTATACGGCCTGTTATATTTACAATATGCTGAACATGAAATCAACCTTAGAATCCTTGAGCAAACAAATAACTATTACAAAAAACAAAACGATTTTCTAATTACCAGTGTTTTATTTACGCTTCTGTTTGTTCTTGGACTTATTTCATTGCAGATTAAAATAAAAAAATCGTCATCAAGACTTAAAAAACTCATTCAAATGCTCTGGGTAATGGTATTCTTTGGGATAATCTTTGGCTTTTATGATTTCTTCAAGTTTGGACAAGTTGAACGGTTTAGTTTTTTAGTTATTCCTTTGTCTTTCTATTTAAGTTATTCCTTTGGAAACAAGTCTTATCATTTTATTTCATTGGGCTTATTTTACGCAACTTTTATCTATTCGTTAATTAATTTTTTCTTTTAAAAAAATGACATGCCTTGAAATTCCCTACTTTTACCTAAAGAAAATCGATCACTTAACTTTAAAAAAATGAAATTTGGAGTAGTTACTTTCCCTGGATCCAATTGTGATGATGACATGGTATATGTTTTAAAAGATCTTATGGGGCAACAAGTGGAAAAACTTTGGCACAAAGACACCTCCCTTAAGGGTGTTGACATGGTTATTCTACCAGGAGGGTTTTCCTATGGTGACTATTTGAGATCTGGCGCTATTGCGAAGTTTTCACCAATTATGTCTGAAGTTATAGAACATGCAAATAAAGGCGGTTATGTTTTTGGGGTTTGTAATGGATTTCAAATTTTAACGGAATCAGGATTGTTGGAGGGCGCACTTCTTCATAATAACCAACAAAAATTTATTTGTAAAAATGTTAATCTCAAGCCCGTTTCCTCCTCAACACCAGTTACCAAAGGACTGAATGAAAAAGGAGTATACAAAATTCCAATAGCACATGGTGAAGGACGGTTCTTTGCAAATGAAGAAACGATCAAGAAAATTGAAGATAACGATCAAATTTTGTTTAAATATTGTGATGAATCAGGTAAAGAGACCACAGACAGTAATCCAAATGGAGCACTTTTAAATATTGCCGGTATCACAAACATTGGTAAAAATGTATTTGGGATGATGCCTCATCCTGAACGAGCTGCCGACAGAAACTTGGGTAATGAAGATGGAAAGGCCATTTTCGAATCTATTCTAAAATATTGTTGATTTAAAATGAGGATATTACTTTTAGGTTCAGGAGGCAGGGAGCACGCATTTTCTTGGAAAATTGCACAAAGCTCCATGTTAGATGAACTATTTATTGCACCAGGTAATGCGGGTACAAGACTTCATGGTAAAAATGTACCGATAGATCCGCTCAACTTTGAAGAAATCAAATCATTTGTTTTAGAAAATGAAATTGAAATGGTTCTGGTTGGTCCAGAAGAACCATTAGTTAATGGTATTGCCAATTACTTCCAGGAGGACACTCAACTGAAAAAGATTCCAGTTATTGGACCAAATAAAACAGCCGCGCAATTAGAAGGAAGTAAAGACTTTGCAAAACAATTTATGCAAAGACACCATATTCCTACAGCGAAATATGGTTCTTTCACTAAAGAAACACTTGGTGAAGGCCTGCGTTTTCTGGACAACATGAAATCTCCCTATGTGTTGAAAGCTGATGGATTAGCTGCCGGTAAAGGTGTGTTAATTTTAAGCGACCTAAATGAGGCTAAAGCAGAATTAACCACAATACTTACTGAAGATAAATTCGGTAAGGCAGGAGAGAAAGTTGTAATTGAACAATTTTTAAAAGGCATTGAATTATCCGTTTTCATTATCACAGATGGCGATTCTTATAAGCTACTCCCTGAAGCAAAAGACTACAAACGTATTGGTGAAGGTGATAGCGGATTGAATACTGGCGGTATGGGTGCAATTTCTCCAGTACCTTTCGCAGATGCTGGCTTCATGGATAAAATTCAAAATCAAATCATAATCCCGACGATTAAAGGATTAAAGCATGATGGTATCGATTACAAAGGATTTATTTTCTTTGGGTTGATAAATGTAAAAGGTGATCCTTATGTAATTGAATACAACTGCAGAATGGGGGATCCTGAAACTGAGGTTGTTATGCCAAGATTGAAGTCAGATTTACTTGATTTACTCGAAGGAGTGGCAACAAACACATTGTCTGAAAGAGATATACAATTTGTAGATAAATCTGCAGCAACAATTATGATGGTTTCTGGTGGTTATCCTGAAAAGTATGAAAAAGGAAAACAAATATATGGCTTGAATACCGTATCGGAAAGCATCGTTTTTCATGCGGGAACCACCTCAGATGGCCCAACTGTATTAACATCCGGAGGAAGAGTGTTAGCCGTAACCTCGCTTGGAAAAACTTTGGACATCGCATTGGAAAGATCCTACAATTCTATTCAAGGAATTGAATTTCAAAATGCATACTACAGAAAAGACATAGGGTTTGATGTTAAATAAAAATCTATTGTTTGTAATAATGCCGGTTCAAGCTTAATATCATGCAGTATTTGGTGATATTAATAGCGCTTTTATTTTGTGCATTTTTCGCAGCGATGGAAATTGCCTTTCTTTCATCTAATAGACTAAAAATTGCACTAGACGAAGCCAAAGGAACATGGCGCGGTAAATTGGTTTCTATTTTCTATAAAAATGAATCCTTTTTTATCGCACTTTTACTACTTGGAAACAATGTCTCTCTTGTTATTTTCGGTATTTATTCTGCTGAAATATTAGAACCCAAAATTGAATACTGGGGTATCTCGAATCCTACTTGGCTATTGTTAATTCAAACAGTGATTTCAACTTTACTTGTGCTCTCAGTTTCAGAGTTTTTACCGAAGGCCATAGTACAAATTAATCCCAATAGGTTTTTAACTTTCGCTACCATTCCAATGGTACTTATTTATGGAGCACTTTACCTTCCAACGCAACTCATAATGGCAATAAGTCTATTATTTCTTCGGGTTACTGGATCAAAGAATGTAAAAAAAGAGAAAGTGTTTTCTAAAATTGATTTAGAGCATTATGTCGAACATATTAACGCTCATATTAAGGATGAACAGGAAATGATGAATGAAATTCAAATCCTCAAAAACGCACTTGATTTCTCCTCGATAAAGGCCCGCGATTGTATGGTTCCGAGAACAGAAATTTATGGATTAGAAATAGAAAGCACCCTTGAAGATTTAACCCGCATGTTTGTAGAAACTGGATTTTCCAAAATTATAATTTACAGAGGAAAGATTGACAATATCATCGGTTACGTGCATTCTTATGAATTGTTTAAAAAACCTTCATCAATAAAACAAATTCTTTTACCTGTATCTTTTGTTCCTGAAGCTATGCCAGGAAAAGAACTTTTAGAATTATTTTCAAATCGTTCAGGAAAAATTGCCGTGGTAGTCGATGAATATGGTGGTACTGCAGGTATTGTAACACTTGAAGACGTAATCGAAGAAATTTTTGGTGAAATTGAAGATGAGCATGATGTCGAAGAGCTGTTAGAAGAAAAACTAAGTGATACAGAATACTTACTTTCGGCAAGATTAGAAATTGATTATTTAAATGACAAATACAATCTACAATTGCCAGAATCTAATGTGTACGATACACTTGGTGGTCTTATCATTGATGAATTAGAAACCATTCCAATTGTAGGAGCTCAGGTTCGTCTGACAAAACATCTTATTATTGTTGACCAAGTTAGTGAGACAAAAATCGAAAGTGTTCGTCTTCAACTGTATTCCTAAAGCATATGCCCAATTTAAATTTGCATGATACCGTCATTTTTGATATGGATGGTGTTCTAATTGATTCTGAACCACTTTGGAAAATTGCCATGGAGGATGTTTTTGCATCTGTGGGTTCGAAACTTACGAAAACTGATTTTCAAAAAACGGTTGGATTGAGAATAGACGAGGTGGTAAGGTTCTGGCATAAGCATGAAGGATGGACGAAATTTTCTCCGCAACAATTGGAAGAAAAAATCATTGAAAAAATGATTTTATTAATTCAACAAAATGCAAAACCCTTGGTTGGCGTTGTGGACACCCTAAAATTTTTACAATCGAAAAAAATTAAAGTCGGACTGGCCACCTCATCATACCGAGTTTTGATAGATACCGTTCTTAGCGCTCTAGATATAATGCAATATTTTGATTGCACCCATAGTGCTGAACATGAAGAATTCGGAAAACCCCATCCTGCGGTATATCTTACCGTTGCAAATATGCTAAGAAGCAATCCTTTACAATGCTTGGTTATTGAAGATTCGTTAAACGGTATCATTTCGGCTAAAGCTGCTCGAATGAAAGTGGTATGTATTCCGGAAAAGACACATCATCCAGAACCCAAATTGAATTTGGCCGATTACCATTTTGAAAGCATGACAGAGCTGCTCAATTACTGGTCAAAATAAATTTTATCCAACTGCGTCGATAACCCAAGATTTCCCCCATTCCTCTTTTTCCGACGGAGACCACAATTCTGGATAAAAAATTCGTTTTTGAAATCTCGGAGGTAAGTACTTCTGCCAATTTGTTCCACCAGTTGCTGCAATATCATCATTAGAACGTTCGAGATATCGCACTGCCGACTTATAGTGAGCCAAAGGCCAATTGATATTTACATTTACGTCGTTTTGTCTAAGAACATTAATTACTTTATCATCTTTTTGGTCTGCTAAAGGCAATCGTTTATATACTTGCCAAAGATTGGTGTGAATACATTTTTGCCCTAAATCAATAAATGCTTCTTGATAACGCAGTTCAAACTGCTCTAATGTTAAAGTTTTCTTGCCACTTCCAGCTTCTGTTGCGCCTTCTTTCCAATAAATGTATTCGTACATTTCCTTGACGGATTTGGATTCTTTCATGGACTCACGCTTGTCTTTATGAACCAAATTAATGAAATCTGTACTGTATATTTCTATGAAGCGATACTGAGCCGATTGAAAACCGCTTGCTGGCAATAATGACATCCTGAATTTTAAAAACTGTTCCTTATCCATCCCAGTAACCATGATTTCAAAACTCTTGATGAGGGCTTCAAAATACCTGTTAATCCTATTTACCCGTTCAATAAAAAAAGATTTTTCAACAGATGTCTGCGCTCCTAACTGCTCAAATTCTTGTAAAGTCAATTTAAAATAAAGCTCTGTAATTTGATGATACACTATAAAAATTACCTCATCTGGAAAACTGGTTTTTGGTTTTTGTAAACTTAACAAGGTGTCAACTTGAATATATTCCCAATATTTAACAGAATCTGCGTAAAGTAGGCCGTCTAAATATGAAGTTAGATCTTGACCTAATGCAGCATACTTTTCATTTAGTTTTTCAAGTCTTTCTATTATTTCTGGAGTGATTTCCATCATTTATAAATTTTATCAAAAGTAAAAAAGCGAACCATACAAAATCGCAGATTGTTAAAAAACAAACATTATTGCTCAAAAAAAAGTTTTACAAACTATTGGAAATGATTAGTGCAAGATCTTTAGATTGCTGTCTTATTTCATTCACTGCTGTTGATTCCCATAGTTCTCCTCGCAAATTGGCTCCAAGTGTATACAAACCAGCTTGCGGTTTCCCCTTCTCATTTCTTATTCTGTAATCAGCAACATTTGTTTGTATACCTAACTTTAATTCATCTTGAACTAAAATTCCCTTTTCTTTTGCGCCCTTTAAAAAATGTTGATGAAGTTTATCAAAGTCAGATTCAGGACCTGTACAATTGATAACTCTGGAAACTTTAAAACTCGATAATAAATCCTCTTTGTTCGTATAAAACACCTCTACACTATTTTCCTTCTCCTTTAAATTTTGAATTTTACCCGCCAATATTTGCAACCTACCCTCGATTTGTAAACGCTGTATTTTGTCATGAATATGCATTGGAATACGGTGTCTCGCCACTCCCCACAAATGACGGTATTTTTTCATAAATATTTTCTTTTCTTCTATAGAAAATTGCTGCCAAAAGCGTTGAACATGTGGCCTTAAAGCATCTATTATTGGTTCTGCTGTCAAACCAAAGGTGCGCACCAAACGCACATGACTATATACCAATGTCACCAAATCCTTTAAATTATCTAAGCCTGTCAATTCTTTGCTGAGTTGTTCATAAACCATCCCGTTGTGTCTATGCGGAAGGATATTGAAACCATTAGGCGATAAGGATATAATTTTACCGCTGAAGCCTTGCTCTTGGAGGCCGATAACAGTATCAACCATTGTTAATCCATTACCTAAAATTAGCACCGCATTGCCAGATATACCTTTTACAGCTTTTAAATCCCATGGGTTTTGAAAGTAGTATTTAGAATTATAAAATGATGCATCATCAATGTTAGGATTACCCGGCAACTGATTTCCAGTTGCGATTACGCAAGCATCAAAAAGCATATCTAATCCACTTGCTGTTAAAATTGATGATGTATCGTTATTGTAATCCAATTGGATTACCTTTTCTTGAACAATTTGAATCTTAATTCCAGAATATACCGCTTCCTGATTTGCTGCTTCCCAAACCTTCTCTAAATACTGTCCATATAAATCTCTAGGAAGAAAAGCATTAACTATCATATTTCTGTCAAGTGCTTTGTGTGAAGGTTGTTTTAATACCCAATCAACAAAGTGATTCGGATGTTCAGGAAAAGCACTCATTTTTCCAGCAACCACATTCAATAATTGCTTTTTAGAATAGGGTGCATATGCAACTCCGCGGCCAATTTGTGGATTTGAATCAAATAAATAAATTTCTGCTTTAATATTATTTTTTACGAGATGAATAGCGGTCATCATTCCTGAAAATCCTGCACCTATTATGGCTATTCGTTTTTGTTTGGGTAAGTCCATTGTTAACTAATCTCTTTTTTAAAAGCATAACCAACTCCAAAGCCTCCTCCAAAACCTAAGGGTATACCAGCTGTCTTTCTCCCCTCTATAAAGGCTGAAAACACATAATGGTCTTTAAGTAAGAATGAACCTTTTAATCCAAAACTGCATGCATACTTAATTAATCGCTCATCTGTATTCTTGTTTCTAATAAAATCAATCCCCAATGCGTTCACATAAGGAGAAAAATCCCCTCGATAACCCAAAGGTTGATGAAAACTTACCCCATCCGGTAAAGCAAGCATTAATACCCCTAAAAGAATACCAAAACCATTGCCATTCGTAGTGTCACCATCAGCTAAATTGGCAAAACCAGCAACCATCACGATAGGTCCACCTATTAGCCCCAAGGGAACTCTAGTTTGATTCAAATTGTCATTCCTTCTCAAGAGATCGAGATTATAATTCAATCCAAACCTGTCATGAATTATAATTTCCGCACTGAACGCAGGGTTGATGTAGAAAGCTGTATCCATTTTCCCAATACTAAATTTTGCATTTACATTAAATCTATTTGCTGTGAATTGGGAAAATCCAAGAAAATGGAAAAAGCAAAAAGTAAGTAGTGCGAACTTTTTCATACAATATTTGGATTAAATATAATTGTTTTTTGGAAAATTCATGTGCACACCAACTTTCAAAATGGAACAAGAAAAGGGTTTATTAAAAGCAATCAAGCACGCATTCAAGTAAAACTACTTAAACATTCCTAAGTGCAAAAACTGATTTTCAGTGGACAACAATATAATTCACTTTCAAGCCGGAGGGTTTCGCCCCAACTTTGTGTCATCCAAAAAGTAAAAAAAATTAAAATTAAAAATATGAAAACGACAAAATTTCTCCGAAATCTCAGCTTGATTGCAACAACAACCATAACTGCTTTGCAACTCCAAGCTCAAAACATCCCTTTACAAGTAAATGCAATAAACCCGTCTTGTTTTGGTTTGTCTAATGGGGAAGTTGTAATTGATATAATCAACGGTTCTGAACCGTTCGTAGTTAACGGCACAACCATAGTTGGAACACAATTCGTGGCAAATAACCTTGCTGCTGGAAATTACACTTTTAACATTTCAGATGACAATGGTCAAACCACTTCTGCAGATGTCACCTTAATTTCTCCGCAACCTTTCAACATGCAAGCAATTATTAATAATGTTAGCGCCTTTGGGGGTAACGATGGTTCTATTCAACTAACGGTACCTGCGATTCCTCTAACATTCAATTGGTCAACTCCAAACGGTGCAGGACTCGCAGTAGGTCAAGAGGATCAACTTACTTTAACTGCAGGAATATATAATGTATCAATTATTGAAGCAAATGGCTGTGAAACATTTAAAAGATTTGATATTTCTCAACCAGTAGGTAATGCAAATAACTTTTTTAATCCTTCATACATTCCTAACTTACAAGGAGGAAATAATGGTAATACTTCCAGTGCCATCATGGTATACCCTAACCCTTCTTTAGGTCACATCACAATGAAATCGGAATTACATACCAAAGATGCTTATGTGATGAACGACATGGGGGTGGTTGTGCACCGTTGCCAAATCAGTAATGAAGGCGATAAGGAAGAAATTGATTTAAATCCAGGAACGTATACATTAGTAACAACAGATGCAAATGGAGTAACAAACAGTGAGAGAATACTCATAAGATAAAAAAGAATCATAACGCAAACTGAAAGGCCAGCTCAATTAGGGTTGGCTTTTTTGTATTTTTACATTGTGTCACAAACATCTACAGACCTCAATTTAAAATTAAAACTGCTTCCCGAACTACCCGGGGTTTACCAGTTTTTAGATGTATCTGGAACTATTATTTATGTTGGGAAAGCCAAAAATCTAAAAAAGAGAGTAGGTTCTTATTTTTCCAAAAAACAGGAGAATGGAAAAACCTTTATGCTCGTCAAAAAAATTGTTGACTTACGTTACACAGTGGTTAATTCAGAAATGGACGCATTTCTTCTGGAAAACAGTTTAATTAAAGAATACCAGCCCAAATACAACATTCAATTAAAGGACGACAAAACTTACCCGTGGATTTGTATAAAAAATGAAACTTTTCCTCGCGTTTTTTCTACTAGAAAATTAATTCGTGACGGATCTCAATATTTTGGGCCTTATCCGAATGGCAAGGTACTGCAAACAATACTAAATTTAATGAAGTCAAACTACAAATTGAGAACTTGTTCACTCGATTTGTCTGATAAAAATATTTCCAAAAATAAATTTAAAGTTTGCTTAGAATATCATATTGGTAATTGTTTGGGGCCTTGTGCAGCGTATCAATCTGAAGAAAATTATATTATACAAATCAAGGAGATTACATCCATACTTAAGGGCAACGTCGGAGCGGTTATTCAGACCTTGAAAAAGGACATGCTCGAATTTGCCTCCAAATACGAATTTGAAAAAGCCCAAGAAGTTAAACTTAGAATAGATGCTTTGGATGCTTTTAGGGTCAAATCAACCGTGGTTTCCGCATCCATCAAAGAAGTTGATGTAATAACAATCCTCAATGAGGAAAACATTGCATTCATTAATTATATGTGTGTTAAAAATGGCGCGATTATT
>CANJNE010000082.1 GCA_947475275.1 Flavobacteriales bacterium
AATGCTATACCTAGGGAAGCAAACTCAATTATAGCATGCGCTTCAGAATATAGAAATGAATTATTGAATGCATTTCAAAACATTAAAAATGAAATCATTTCAGAATACCTATCAATTGAAACAGCAATAAGTTTTAGCATAACAGACGTAAACACCTCTCAAAAAGCTGTAAATAAAGGCGATGCCGGACGAATTTTAAATACATTGTACGGTGTTCATAATGGTGTCTATCGCATGAGTCCTGAGATTAAGGATTTGGTTGAAGCTTCGTCAAGTTTAGCAAGAGTAGTGGTTAAAAATGGAGAATTTACAACCCAATCACTTCAGCGCTCAAGTGTTGAATCTTCCAAAGGTGATGTTGCAAATACTATAAGAGCAGCTTTTGAAAACATGGCTTGTTCTGTTGTACAAGCAGGAGACTATCCAGGATGGCAACCTAATGCCAGCTCTGAAATTTTGAATCTTATGGCTGATTTGTATCGAAATTTGTATAAATCTGAACCAAAAATCAAAGCTTGTCATGCCGGATTGGAATGCGGTATTCTTGGTAAACACTTACCAGATGTCGATATGATTTCCTTCGGTCCTAATATTAGAGCTGCGCATTCTCCTGATGAAAAAGTTCAAATTTCTTCTGTTCAAAAATTTTGGGATTATTTTACTGCTACCCTACAACGCATACCAGTTGACAATTAATCGTGGTTGCACCAATTGATGATTTAAAAAAGGTGGCCAACGCCAAAATGCCTTATGGAAAATATGAGGGGCATTATCTCGTGCATCTTCCTGAATTTTATTTGGTTTGGTATAGACAAAAAGGCTTTCCAAAAGGAACGCTAGGGGTATATATGCAGTTTGTTTTGGAATTAAAAATTAATGGCTTAGAACATCTTTTAATACATCTCATACAAAAGTAAAATTCCAAAATTTTTTATAAATATATGATAATCAATATTTTATATTTATTTCATTTAACTTATCGTTTTATTTTTTAAATACAAATCTATTTTTTTAGTTAATAATGTAACCTAAATTTAATTGGTACCGTAATAGTGTTTGTTCAAAAAAAATGCGAATTTAAAACGATACCAAATGATAAAAAATAAAGTTAAAATGGTGCAAGTAAAATTAAATCAGCACCGACAAGCAGGCACTAAAAGCGATTTATCAATTGTTCAAGTTGCAGAATTGATGGATACATTAAAAACAGCAGACCAAATAAACGATCATATCAACAACTCGATCTTTCATTCGATTGCGTTGAATTAAAAGCTCAGTTTCATAGTTAGGATGGAAGGGGAAAGTTTTAGACTTTCCCTTTTTTTGTTTCTATAACTCCTGATTTATGGTTACATTTGTAATTAATAAAAGAGTTTACAAATGGAAATTAAGCAACGGATAGCGACAATAATTCAGGATAACCATTTAACGCCCTCTTCTTTTGCAGATAAGATTGGTGCTAATCGCTCTAGCATTAGCCATGTGCTTTCAGGAAGAAATAAACCAGGTCTTGACTTGCTTGAAAAAATTGTTCAGCATTTTCCAGATGTAAATTGCTATTGGCTTCTCACGGGTGTTACAAATGTAAATAGCGTTGATGATATTGTCCAATCGGAGGATTTGATCTACAACAAACAAGACGATAAACCAGTAGGGCAAAGAAAAGATCTCTTAAAAATAGTAGAATACTATACCGATAAAACTTTTAAAGTTTATTTCCCTAGTGAAGAATGATCCCTGACCCGATTAATTCATCACCAATATACCATGCGGCAAATTGACCCGGAGTAATTCCTTTTTGTAAAGTATTGAACAACAAGTAATAATCATCCATTACTTTAATTAATTCTGCAGATTGCAATGGTTGACGGTACCTGATTCTTGCATTTACTTTTAATACATCATTGTTAAGCAGTTCATTACCTTTATTGATCCATCTTATAGAATCTGCTTGTAACTTTAGGGCAATTCTATTTAATCCAGGATGATTTTCTGTTTGCCCTGTAAATACAATATTTTCTTTAGTATCAATCCCAATAACGAAAGATGGCTCTGGTCGTCCGCCAATATGCAATCCTTTTCGTTGACCAATGGTGTAAAAGTGAGCGCCTTGATGTGTAGCAACCTTTTTTCCAAAATTTCTTGCATAATAAAACGGATTACTAAGCCTTTCCAAGTCAGAATGCTCTATTTTTTCGATAGCCATTTTGTATCTTAAATACTGTTCAAGATTGTCTGGCACTTCTATTACATCCCCTTCGATTACTTTTAGTTGCTGCTGCAAAAAATCGGGAAGCCTAATTTTTCCAACAAAACAAAGGCCCTGAGAATCCTTTTTACCAGCAGTGGCTAAGTTCATTGAGCTAGCCACTGCTCTGACTTCAGACTTTTGCATTTCACCAATAGGAAAGAGTGCCTTGCTCAGCTGATCTTGACTCAATTGACATAAAAAATAAGACTGATCTTTATTTGAATCGCTTCCAGAATGCAAAGAAAATGTACCATCTGTGTTTTCGACTTTTCTGCAATAATGACCTGTAGCGACGTAATCCGCGCCCAAATCCATTGCAGCCTTTAAGAAAACATCAAACTTTATTTCTCGATTACATAAAACATCTGGATTTGGAGTTCTGCCTGACTCATACTCCTTAAACATATAGTTGACAATTCTGTCGTAATACTCTTTACTCAAGTCAATAACTTGAAAAGGGATTCCTAATTGCTGCGCCACAAGAAGCGCATCATTAGAGTCATTAATCCATGGGCATTCATCAGAAATTGTAACGCTCTCATCATGCCAATTGCGCATGAACATTCCAATAACCTCATATCCTTGCTGGATAAGTAGGTGTGCGGCGACACTAGAGTCGACTCCTCCGGATAATCCAACAACAACTCTTTTCATAGCGTAAAGTTAATTATTTCAATAAACTAAAATAGATTACATATGAAACAAGTGAGTAACATTTGTAATTTAATGGGATTAACACTTTTTATTATAATTAATCATTGCATTTGGCAACTTTTTTATTTACTTCGGAGAATGTTTCAAAAAATCAACTTCATACTTTTTCTTGTTTCATGCGCAACAATAACAAATGCCCAACAATGCGAGCAAGTCTTGTTGTCAGGAAAAGTTTTTGACTCGATCAATAAACCTAGTTTTTACAATTTAATGATCGTTAACAAGAATACTGGTCAAGGCGTTTTTGGTCAGCCAAATGGTCATTTTTCTGTTTACACTTCTAATGGTGACACCATTTCAATTTCTGTTAAAAACTATGAATTAATTAATACCATAGTAGTTGGTGATTCTAATTGTCAATTTAAAAACACATTTTATTTAAAACCTAAGGCTAAAGAAATGCCTGAAGTAGTGGTACGACCTTTAAAATCTTTGGAGGAAATTAAAGAGGAACGTGAAAATTTGGCATTGCGCGAAACTAAATTCGTAACAGGAATTGAGGTTTTACAAAGTCCAATTACTGCATTGTATCAAACGTTTTCCAAAAAAGAGCAAAACAAGGCATGGATTGCAGAACAAGTATATAAGGATGATCAGCGAAGAATTGTAAAAGAGTTACTAAGAAATTACGTTTCGTATGACATTATTGAATTAAATGAGGATGAATTTGACGATTTCATTTCTTTTCTCAATATCAATGAATCATTCTTAAAAACAGCAACTGAAATGGAACTAATTACCTTTATCAAGGATAAATTCGAACACTATACATTTTTTCTAAAAGATAATTGAATTGAAATCAATTGATTAGAACATGAATATTAAATATTTACTTAATTCTTGTTCAGTTCTTCAACTCTTTTTTGACGTTGCATGAGATTTTCTCCAGATTTTTGCATCTGAAACAGTTCAAAACGTGATGGCTCCTCCTTTCTTGGCCAACTGTTATTGTCAACATCTGTATCGGCTGTTTCCAAATATGGATCTAAACGGAAGGAAACTACCTCTTTATCGAGAATCAAAACCTTAGAAACTTGTTCTTCATATTGTCTCCAAATTTCAGCTGGAAATCTTACAACCTCAATAGTGTTATCAGCGTATACAATTTCCACAATGATTGGCATTACTAAACCTCCAACATTGCTGAACGAAAGTTCATAAAATTGTTTGTTGGCATTCAATAAAAGAGAATCTTCATCACTTAAATCTCCATTAAACGTCTCAAAATCCTGAATATCTAATGCATCAACCTCATACTTGTTTCTAGTGGCATAGAAGTCATCAATATTTTCATCTTTTTCATTCACCGTTTCTTTAATTGATGCCTTATTTCTCGTGTCGCCAATAAATTGATCCTTTGCCTTTTCTTTATATTCACTTAATGGCTCCTCTATATACGGATTGTGTGTATTTAATTGAAACCATTTAACATTATCTAATGAAATATCTACATTATCGGTGGAGTAGAACCAGCCTCTCCAAAACCAATCTAGATCAACAGCGGATGCGTCCTCCATGGTTCTGAAAAAATCTGCAGGAGTTGGGTGCTTAAACTTCCATCTTTCGCAATACATTTTAAATGCATAATCAAATAGTTCTCGGCCCATTATGGTTTCCCTAAGTATATTCAGAGCAGTGGCTGGCTTGCCATAAGCGTTATTTCCAAATTGAAAGATAGATTCTGAATTCGTCATTATAGGAGAAATGAATTTTTTGTCACCACGCATATAGTCGGCAATTAAATAGGCTGGGCCTCTTCGAGATGGATACCCTCTTTCCCATTCTTGTTCCGTCAAATATTGAACAAAAGTATTCAAACCTTCATCCATCCATGTCCATTGTCTTTCATCTGAATTGATAATCATTGGAAAGAAATTGTGTCCAACTTCATGAATAATAACACCCCACATTCCATATTTAGTTTCTTCGGAATAAGTTCCGTCTTCTTCAGGCCGGCCTCCATTAAAGCATATCATTGGATACTCCATACCAATCCACTTTGAGTGCACAGATATAGCTACCGGGTAGGGGTAATCTACTGTATACTTTGAATACGTTTTGATGGTATGCGCTACAAGTTTTGTTGAGTATCTTTCCCAAAGAGGATTACCTTCTTTCGGATAAAAGGACATAGCCATTACTTTTTTACCATTAATATCTACTGCTTGCGCGTCCCACATGAATTTACGAGAATTTGCAAATGCGAAATCACGCACATTAGTAGCCTTGAAGTTCCAAGTTTTAGTTGTTTTAGCTTTGTTTTTCTCAGCATTTTCAGCTTCTGCTTGAGTAATAATTAAAATCGGACTGTCCGAAGACCTTGCCGTTTCCATGCGTTTACGCTGCTCTGCTGTCAATACAGTATTTGCATTTTGAAGTTCTCCGGTTCCAGCTACTACATGATCCGAAGGGACAGTTATCGAAACATCATAATCACCAAAAGGCAAAGCGAATTCCCCCCGACCTAAAAATTGTTTATTTTGCCAACCTTCTACATCATTATAAACACACATTCTTGGGAAGAACTGTGCGATGGTATAAAGGTAATTGCTGTCTTTTTCAAAAAACTCATAACCAGATCTTCCGCCAACAAGCATTCGGTCATTAACATTATACCACCACTTTACGCGGAATGAAATACTTGTTTTAGGCTGAAGTGGTTTGTCTAAATGAATTCTTAGCATCGTTTTATTGATAGCATAAGTCATTTTTAGACCTGAAGCGTTTGTAATTGATTCAATTTTAAATCCGCCATCATAATCGATGAATTTCTTTTGTACATCCTTGATACTTTTGAAATCCTCCATTTTTTCAACTTCAATCAATTTGGTGTCGGAGTTAACGTCATAAATATTTTGATCGAGTTGAAGCCACAAATACTCTAATTTATCAGGGGAATTGTTGGTATATGTGATGGTTTCGTCACCGGTTAAAACTTGTGTTTCATCATTAATGGTTATGGTCATTTTATAGTCAGCTTTTTGCTGATAATATTCATGTCCAGGGGCACCCGATGCAGTTCTGAATGAATTAGGGGTTGGCAATTCCTCATCCAATTGTGCGAACTTAGTTTGAGAATGTCCGAAATATGGAAGCAGAAGTAATAAGTAAATTGAAAGATTTTTCATGTTATTTTTAATATAGATCTATACCTTGTTCTTTTCTAGATGGCAAAAATTCTAAAGTCGTTTTAATTCCCCGTTCATTGTTAATGAAGTTAAGTTTATTCTGCTGCTGCGGATATAAATCCATTAACAAATCAAATTTAAAGTTTATCATTTGAATGGGTTCTACTTCTGAAGTCAAATAAAATTGTGTTGTGCCAATCATTTGATTTTCATATCCTATCAATTGCATCTTTACAATTTCATGAATATCTGTAGTAATTTGAAAGTGCTTGTTGATTTCATTCTGAATGAAAAGTATGCTTAGACTGTCATCGGCGCTAGAAACGAGATTCTTTCCGGACCAACCTTCATTATGAAGCCATTGTTCAAAATCGTGGGTAGTTACAATTAACGTCGCTTCAATAATTCCATTTGTTTTTTTATACTCAACTTCTGCAAATGCAAAAAAGTATTCATGAGCGGACGCATTGAATGATGAAAATAATATACAAATGGAAAAGACAAATCGCATATAGTATTTGAAGTTATAAAAAACCAAGAATTTTCAAAAATTACTTCTTTCTATTCTTCATTTGCTCTTGTTGCATTTTCTGCATCATTTCAATTCGCTCTTGGAATTTAGATTTCTTTTTCACCTTACCACCAGTAGCAGCAGCTTGTTTTCTTGCTGCCATTTTTTCACGAATTTTATTCTCATCAACAAAGAAATATTTGATCATTAACATAATGACAATAGACATTAATGTCGATATGAAATAGTAATAACTTAAACCGGAAGAATAGTTATTAAAGAAGAAAATCATCAATACCGGAAAAACATACATAATAACCTTCATGTTAGGCATTCCCGGTTGAGAAGGCTGTTGCATGTTATTGCTATTCAAATATGTAAAAACCAGCGTTGTAGCTGACATCAACAAGGTGAACAAACTCATGTGATCACCATATCCCCAAACATTGAATCCGAAATCCCATATGGAATCATAGGAGGATAAATCTTCTGCCCAAAGGAATGGCTTTTGTCTCAATTCGAAAGTTGCAGGAAAAAATCTAAATACCGCTAATAAAATTGGCATTTGAATCAACATTGGCAAACAGCCTGCAAAAGGACTTGCGCCAGATTCCCGATAAAGTGACATTGTTTCCATTTGTCGCTTCATCGCATCTTCTTTTGCCGGATGTTTTTTATTGATTTCTTCAATCTCAGGTTTTAATATGCGCATTTTTGCTGAAGAAGAAAACATCTTCCATTGCACAGGCATCAAAACGAATTTGATGATTAAAGTCAGTAACAAGATTGCCCATCCAACTCCCAAACCATTGGTAACCAAGAAATTAAATAGCGGTTGTACGGCATACAAATTAATCCAACGGAACAATCCCCAACCGTAATTAAGAATATCATCATAGCCTTGACCATACGATTTTAAAGTTTCATAATCATTTGGACCAAAATACCAATTCATGGAAATAGCGGAGTTATTACCATTTGTGACTGGAATGGTTACAATACTTGAATAATTTTTCAAGTGTGTTTTACTTAATGAATCGTTTTCTTCGTATTCGCGAATTTTGAAACCAGATCCTGTTTTGGAGAAAGCTTTTTCAGGCCTGATGAATGAAGAAAAATAACTCTGTTTGTGTGAAATCCAATCTATAGATGTTTCAGCTTCCGCTTCGTCATCTCCAATCTCACTTAAATAATCAATTCCTTCCTCTTTATTATTAAAACAGATTGTTGATACCCTTCTTTGTTCACTTAATAACCTCTCTGTTCTACGGAAGTCTGTCTCCCACTTAAATTTCACCTTATTCTCAGGAAGATTTCCTAGTCCTATTAACTGAATTTTGTAATCAATATCGTAGGCATCATTTTTTATCTGATAAATTTGTTCAATACTTTTATTATTCCCTAAATTCAATGAAAAAACGATTTTGTCATCAGTTTTTTCTTTCAGAATGAAATTTTGCTCGCCGGTTTGAATGGTTTTACCGTCAATTGGAATTTCTAGTTGGTTTACAGCATCACCATCTCTAAATAAATCCAATCCATTCGGCTTGATATTTTTTGATTTTTCGCCTTTCTTTAGTTTGCCAGCATAACTATCGTAGCTTTCAAATTCTTTTAACGTTACACCAGAAACTTTTCCTCCTTTGGTAGAAAATTGAATTTTTAATTTTTTATTTTCTAATGTAAAGAACTCTGTTTTTGTAGCTACTACAGCAATTTTAGTCGTGTCTACGGCAAGAGAGTCTGATTTAACAACTTTTTTGTCAACTATTGCAGCTTTTTGAGTCTTTTTTTCTTTTTCTACTTGTTCTTTTATTGCTTTTTCTTGTTTTTCAACATCTTCTTTAGAAGGTTGATTGAACATTAAAAAAGAAACCAAAACAACTCCAATCAGCGTATAGCCGATAATTGAATTTCTATCCATTATTTTATTGTGTTTTTATATTCTTTGGTAGCATTCACAAATGCCACAAATAAAGGGTGAGGGTTAGCTACAGTACTTTTATATTCAGGGTGAAATTGAGCGCCTACGAACCACGGGTGGCTTGGAATTTCAACAACTTCAACCAAACCTGTCTCTGGATTTTTTCCAGTAGAAATCATTCCAGCTTTTTCAAAGGCATCCAAATAATCGTTGTTAAATTCAAATCTATGGCGGTGTCTTTCAGAAATTTTATCTGTATTATATGCCCTAAAACTATTTGAATTTGATTTTAACTGACATTTATAAGCACCCAAACGCATTGTACCTCCTAAATTCGAAATATTTTTTTGTTCCTCCATCATGCTTATTACAGGATGCGGACAGTCTTCTGCGATTTCAGTAGTATGGGCATCTGTTAGATTTAGAACATTTCGAGCAAACTCAATTACAGCGCACTGCATCCCCAAACAAATTCCCAAAAAAGGAATTTTGTTTTCTCTTGCAAATTTCACTGCCTCTATTTTTCCAGAAATGCCTCTAGATCCAAATCCAGGAGCAACAAGAATTCCATTTAAACCAGATAATTCGTCATTGATATTGTTTTGCGTCAATCTTTCAGAATGTATCCATTTAACATTCACCCGTACCTCATTCGCCACGCCTGCATGTATAAATGACTCACTGATTGACTTATAGGCATCTTTTAATTCAACATATTTTCCAACTAAACCTATAACAACTTCCTCCTTTGGATTTTTCAATCTATCAAGAAAAACCTTCCATGAATCTAATTTTGGTATTGATTTCGATGGAAGACCAAGTTTTTCCAGTACTACTTTATCCAGTTCCTCTTCTTGCATAAGTAAAGGGACATCATAAATTGACTCAGCATCCCTAGATTCAATCACCGCATTCATACTAACATTGCAGAATTTGGCAATTTTCTTCCTCAAAGTCAAGTCTAGCTCATGCTCCGTTCTACAACATAAAATATCAGGTTGAACACCCAATTCCAACAATTGCTTTACTGAATGTTGCGTTGGTTTTGTTTTCAATTCTCCAGCAGCAGCCAAGTAAGGAACAAGTGTCAAATGCACAACAATACAATCATTATCAAACTCCCACATCATTTGACGAACCGCCTCAATGTATGGAAGTGATTCAATATCACCTACAGTTCCACCGATTTCTGTAATAACAATATCATATATTCCTTGCGTTCCAAGAATTTGAATCCTGTTTTTTATTTCATCTGTAATATGTGGAATAACTTGAACGGTTTTACCTAAGAACTCACCTTTTCTTTCCTTTTCAATTACCGATTGATAAATTCTACCGGTAGTTATATTGTTGGCTTGGGAAGTGGGTACATTTAAAAACCTCTCGTAGTGTCCTAAATCCAAGTCGGTTTCAGCGCCATCATCTGTAACAAAACATTCACCATGTTCATATGGATTTAAAGTGCCTGGATCTATATTAATGTATGGATCAAGTTTTTGAATTGTAACAGAATAACCTCTTGCTTGAAGCAACTTTGCAAGTGATGCGGAAATTATTCCCTTACCTAGAGAGGATGTTACTCCACCAGTTACGAATACGTATTTTGTTGAATTGGACATGTTGTTATAATGCAACTTCGCGAAGCAAAAGTACTATATTCATTCAAATTAATCGGTTTCTTTTTGAAATTGATTTCAAAGGATATTAACAAGTATAATATCTAATTCAAATCCAATAAGGTTTGAACCAAGACATCAATGACTTTTGACATGCGATTTATATCTAATGTTTCTAAGGTATCTGTTTTCTCGTGGTAATTTTTATTTCTGTAGAATGCTGTATCGGTAATCATTAAGGAGCTTATATCGTGATGCCAATAGTTCATGTGATCAGAGAAATCAATTCCCGTTAAAGACTTGGGGCCAAGAAACTTTTTTGAATCAATTAACTGATTTTTCGAATACGCTTTTGTAAACTTCTTAGCAAATTTACCACTATTGAAACAATTGACAAGTGTAATGAAATTGCCTTTATTTCCGTAAAAAAGTTTTAAAAAATCAAGCGGATAATCTTGGGATTTGATCTCATCAGAAAAATAACCAATCATCTCCAAAGATACCATTCCATAAACATTAGAACTATCATTCTTTAATTGCTTCGCATGAACAAAACTTCCCATATATTCGGTTCTAAAAAAAGGAGGCTCCTCCAAAGTATAAGCCACCAATTCTATTGAATAATTGAGATTTTGTTTGGATAGCAATCTTGCTGTTTCAAGCAACCCGACAATACCACTTGCGTTATCATCAGCGCCTTCCTGAAATCCGCAAACATCATAATGCGCACCTATTACTATTTTGGGTAAATCGGCATCATCGTTTATTCGAGCTATAACATTCTGATAATTAACCCCTCCTAA
>CANJNE010000083.1 GCA_947475275.1 Flavobacteriales bacterium
AAAAAAGAATAGCCCTATGTGCGCAAAAGCAAGTATATACCAGAAAATGGTATAGTATGATTTAAAAATTTTCATGAGGTGAAGATAATAAATGAATACAAATAATTACGATTTGCAGTCATCTGCCGAACAAAGAAAGAAATAAATAAAAAAGTATTGTTGTTTAAATCATATTTTGTAATATTGTGACATCATCAATGGAGCCATTCGGTTTCAAAAATAATCCACCACGTTATTATTGCATTTAAACATACACATTGCACATTATTAGCACTTTATGGACAGAAAAGAATTAGAAAGTAAAAAGCTTTCAGACTTGCGTGTTATCGCTGAATCCATCGGAATCGAAAAAGCAGCATCATTTAAAAAACCTGATTTAATCAACCTAATTATTGAAGGAGGAGAAATTCTCCAAAAAGACAATAAAAATGAAGCAGGTTCTCCAGAAAAAATTGATTCCAATAGTGGTCCAAAACGCAAGCGTATTCGAGTTGAAAAAAAGATTGATGAAACTGAACAGTTACCACTTTTTATTAAAGAAGAAAAAATCGATGATAAACCAGTTACAGCTTCTCTAAATATAGAAATAACCAAAAACGAAATCAAAGAAGAGGAAAAACCCACAACTGGAGAAAGAATCCAAGGAGCTCGAAAGGGAAGAAACCTGATGGAGTTCGCTCAAAAACCTGGGACATCTGAGGAAATTACCGCTTCTCAAAACACGGATAGTTCCGCTTCAAATAATGTTGTGGATAATAACCAAAAACCTAATACTGAGCAAAATACAAAACCTGAACACACTCAAAAACAGCAGCAACATCAACACCAACACCAACACCAACACCAACATCAACATCAGCATCAACATAGAAATCAAGGTCAACAACATAACCAAAACAGGAAACCACAACAAGAAGAAAAATTAGATGACAGTTACGATCTGGTCGGGATAGTAACTGCAGAAGGTGTCTTAGAAGTTATTCAAGATGGATATGGCTTTTTAAGATCATCTGACTACAATTATTTGCCATCACCTGATGATATCTATGTTTCTCAAAGTCAGATTAAGTTTTTCGGATTAAAAACAGGAGATACAGTAAAAGGTACGATTCGCCCACCAAGAGAAGGTGAAAAGTTCTTCCCATTGGTTAAAGTTGAATCTATTAATGGAAGACATCCTTCTTACATCAGAGATAGGGTTCCTTTTCAATACCTCACTCCCCTATTTCCTGATGAAAAATTTAAATTGACAGGTCATCCGCAAGAAACATTATCCACACGTGTAATGGATTTGTTCGCTCCAATTGGTAAAGGCCAACGTGGGATGATAGTCGCACAACCTAAGACTGGTAAAACCATGCTTTTGAAGGATGTAGCAAACGCAATTGCTGCCAATCATCCAGAGACTTATTTAATTGTATTGTTGATTGATGAACGACCTGAGGAAGTTACCGATATGGCAAGAAGTGTTAAAGCTGAGGTAATCGCATCTACTTTTGATGAGCCGGCTGACCGACATGTAAAAGTGGCCAACATGGTACTTGAAAAGGCAAAACGAATGGTTGAATGCGGGCATGATGTCTGTATTTTATTAGACTCCATAACGCGATTGGCAAGGGCTTATAATACGGTATCTCCTGCGTCAGGAAAGGTTTTATCCGGTGGTGTAGATGCAAATGCACTTCACAAACCGAAGAGATTTTTTGGTTCTGCTAGAAAAATTGAAAATGGTGGTTCATTATCGATACTTGCCACAGCGCTTACTGAAACTGGTTCTAAAATGGATGAGGTCATCTTTGAAGAATTCAAAGGAACAGGGAATATGGAATTGCAACTTGACCGTAAAATTGCGAACAGAAGAATTTATCCTGCTATTGATATCACAGCCTCTGGAACGCGTCGTGAAGATTTATTGGTTGGAAAAGATGTCCTTCAACGCATTTGGTTGATACGTAAGTTTATCGCAGATATGAATCCTGTTGAGGCAATGGAATTTATGAAATCTCACATGGAAAATACACTTTCCAATGAAGAGTTTTTAGTTTCAATGAATAGTTAAAAGAAGTTCCTCATGCGCGTTACTGTTAAAACAGGAGTAATTACCGCTTTTTGCTGGATAATCATCAAATTGGTGATGTTTTACACTGGATTATTTTCTGAAACAATTGTACCAAGTGTAATGCTAAACATTTTGGGTATGCTGGTTTCAATTGCAATAGGTCTTTATCTGCACAAACGTCGAATTACTGAAGAGTCAAACACTTTACTGGATATTAAAAATGCCATGACCGCAGGAATTCCATATGCTGTTTTGGTTAGTGTGTTCATTTATTTTTATTATTCTCAAATTAACCCTGATTATTACTTGCATCAAATTGCAGAAAATGAAATCGCGATTGAAAAAATGGTTAATGACCCCGTTGCTTTGTCAAAATTCAAAAGTGAACAACCTGATGCCGAGGTAATGACCAAAGAAGAAATTGAAGCAAAACTTAAAAAAAGTAACCGTCAAGGTGCTGCTCCTGGTTTTACAGCAACACTTGCGATGTTAGCATTAACTGTTTTAGCAACTTTGTACAGTTTATTGGTAACGATAATATACAGAAGGTTAATCTTTGCTGGGAGGAATTAATCAAGAGTTCAAGCGTTCCATTATTTCGTTTCCTAGTTGCTCGTAATCGATTCCATCAAAATTTCCGGATGACATCATTAATAAAGCACAGTCTTGCCAATTTTGACTATTTAGAAAGTCTAGTACTTCTTGTGTTTCGTTAAAAACGATAACATTACCACCAAAACCATCATTCACCAATTCCTTGGAAATGGGCTCTAATTTTTTATGTTTGACTACTTCTGGACTATAATAAACCACCGCAATATCTGCCGCCTTCATGGCATTTTTGTAGTGTGGAAGAAATTCTTTTTTTAAGGAAGAAAAAGTATGTAATTCCATGCAAGCAATAAGTTTTCTTGATTGGTATTGCTCTTTAACTGCCTTGGTAGTTGCTTTCAATTTTGAAGGTGAATGCGCAAAGTCTTTAAACATCGTAAAGGTTTCACTTGATACAACCTTTTGAAGTCGTTTGCCTGCACCAGTAAAAGTTTTCAAAGCATTAAAAAATTGATCAGGAGTTATTCCGAGTTCTCTTGCCATGAACATTGCTGACATGGCATTTTGTAAATTATGAGCACCGAAAATTTGCAATTGATACTTTTCATTTTGGTAATGCAGAATGGTACCGTTTTCAACTACATCATATTTAGGGGTAGAATAACCAACAATTTGAATGTCATTCTTGAGAGACTTAGAAAGCTTTACCAATTCGTCATCCTCTTCATTATAGATTAATGTACCGTTTTGTTCAATCAATTCACAGAATATTTTGAATTGTTCAACATAATTCTCGAAGGTAGGGAAGACATTGATATGGTCCCATGCGATACCACTAATAATCGCTACGTGAGGTTTATAAAGATGAAATTTTGGTCTTAGATCAATTGGAGAGCTTAAATATTCATCTCCCTCTAATATTATGAATGGTGCATTATTAGATAATTTCACCATACAATCATATCCTTCTAGTTGAGCACCAACCATATAATCGACATCTACATTCAACGCCTTGGCAACATGCAAAAGCATAGAGGTTATGGTGGTTTTACCATGACTCCCGCCAATAACGAGTCTTTTTTTGTCTTTACTTTGCTCGTATAGGTATTCTGGATATGAAAAAATTTGAAGCCCCAATTCCTTTGCTTTAATTAGTTCAGGATTATCACTTCGCGCGTGCATACCAAGAATTACTGCATGCAGATTTGAACTTATTTTTTCCGGAAACCAACCAATTTCAGCTGGCAATATATTCTGATTTTCTAATCTTGTGCGCGATGGCTCAAAGATCTCATCATCTGATCCTGATACTTCATAACCCTTTCTACTAAGTGCAATGGCCAGATTATGCATCGCACTTCCTCCAATAGCAATAAAATGAACTTTCATAGATTTTACTTATTCCGTGAAATTAATCTTATAAGGTTTAATGAAAATGATTCATTCAGCGATTTACTCACAAAGGAATTTTAATATATCCTTATTCTGTCTTTAAGAACTTGGGCAATCCTTCAACATTTGACTGCTCGTCGTAGCTCATTTCCGAAATGGCGATTCCGTTTTTAGTATATGTAGTTAAGGAATTCGATCTTGCTTTAACGAAAACATCACCATGTCCTTGAATAACCACAATTCGCCTTGTTATGAAGGTGGTAACATCTCCATGGGAATTTGTCTTAGTAAAATATTCTTCTGTAATTCCTTCTGGATATGCTTGACCTATTTCGTTTGGAGAATTTTCGGTCACGTTACTTTGCTTATTATCATTCAAATTATCAAGATTATTGAAATTTTGAATTGCCGCTTTGCTGGTGTTTTCTTCAATTTTCTTATCAGCACTCTTAATGCTATTATTTATACCATTTAACTCAGATACTGAAGAAAATTGGTCTTTTTGGGTATCATCCTCTGCTTTTTGAGTTTGTTTTTCTGTATCATTCAAATTGGAAATGGCATCGATTTGTCTTTGTTTATTCAATTCAACTTCTTCATCTCTACCCTTTTCAATATCCTTCGATAACCCGATTATAGTTTCAGCAATTTCGATATTTTCAGATGTATTTTCATTGTTTTTTGACTTATCTTGTTTTTCAATGCTATTTAAATCTGCAGCACGACCAAGAATTTCATTAACATTATTTTCGTTTATCGCTTTCTCAGACTTTTGAGCGACAGCGTTGACGTCTTCAATGCTTTGAAAGGTTTGCTTTTGTAGCAAAGAAACTTCATTTCCCTCTGTTTTAACAGAAGCGTTTATTTCCACGAAAGTGTTTGCATTATTCATTTGCTCATCTTTCTGAACGCCGTCTTCTTCTTTAACATTCAAAGAAATTTCATGAGAAATTTCATTTAACGTATTCGTATTTTCAAGATGACTTTGCGCATTTTCAAAATGACCATCAAGCGTGTTATTATCAATATTTTCGAATGATTTTTGAGAACTTACAATAGCGTCACCATTTTCATTGTATCCTGCAATTTCAGTTGTATGCAAGGCATGCTCAATACCTGTTAATTCCTCTACATTTTTTTCTAAATCTTCTTCGTTTTCTTTGAAATTATCAACATTGTCATCATTGACCTTCTCAAAAGCAACGGCATTTTCAATACTGCTTGTCGAGGAATTTATTAGTTGTTTTGCTTTGGAGATGTTATGATCTTCCTCAATTGATTGAACTTTTATTACATTATTGTTTTCGTACTCCTCACTCAAAACTGTAACTTTCTTATAATCTGAATTCACCTTATTCAATTGACCAACCCTCAAAAGATTTGACGATAAAATAATATCCTGTTCCGATAAAATAACTTTACTCATACTATGTTCGATATCAGCCAACAATTCCACACTTCTATTTTGCGTCGAATCTATAGTTTTATCGTTATTATTGACCTTTTCAGCGTTAACGAAAGACTTTGTATTGTTAATTAAAATACTATTGTTCTGTTCTGTAACTTCTATATTATTAACCTCTGAAGTATGTTTTAAACTTTCTACTTTGTTAACATCTTTATTATCTAAAACCATTTCATTTCTTGCTACCAAGGCATATCCATCCATGGCTGAGTTGTAATACGGATCACCTAAATCTGGCAATTTAGTTCCTACAAGGTTTAATGACTGTAAATCTTCAATTGCTTTAATTTTTTCCTTTGGATATAACTCTGAAGGCATTAAGCCAAGTGCTTTTTGATAGCTTTCTTTTGCTTTAGCGTAATCCTTTAAATTGAAATAATCGTCTCCGTTTTTAATATGATTACTATACAATGATGCTGTAACGTTTTTACTGTCTTTTTCATTTTTCAGACGGGTAGCCTCAGCAATTTGTAATCTAGTTGCTGAAGACTCTTCAAGTTTTAACAATTCGTTGTATTTGACAATTGCATTGACATAATCTTCGTCTTTAAAGTAAGTTTCGGCTTCCTTTCGAAGCAATTCTATTTGCGCTTTCAAAGCATTATCAGACAAAGATTTTTTATTTAAATCATCTAGAATTTGTTCAATTTCAGAAATCTTATCTTGTGCAGACTTATCGCTATTTTTGATATTCAATGCATTCAGATAATCAGCCAATGCACCATTGTAATCTTTATTCGTGAACTTAACTAATCCACTTTTCATGAAAGTATTGTATTGATTTTCGATATCACTTGCATTAGCTTCTGCCAATTTCAATTCATTCACATCATCAATTCTGTTTTGAGGAATTGTTTCATCGTATTTCAAATCTTTTGCAGCTTGAAATAATTTTATCGCATTGTCATAATTCTTAGCTACGACTGCCTTCTCGGCTTCAGCCATTTTATCGGTGTAGCTTTTCTGCAGCTTTTCCAATGATTCTATTCGAGTTAATAGGTCAGTAACACGCTTATCATTTGGCCTTAGCTTTTGGGCTCTTGAAGCATAATCCCGAGCCTGAACTGGATCTTTTTCTAAAATTTTGTTTTCTGCAGCTTGTATGATGTTATTGAATTGGGTTTCCTCATCTGAATTAGCGTCTTTTTCTAATTTCTCAGCTTCTGCAGCCAAATCTACTGGTTCCTTTTCTGTTGGTTTAAGCTTATTTGCCTCGTTAAACTTTTGTATGGCTTCAGCATATTTCTTTTCAGTCATTAAGTTTTTACCCTGAGTCAAAAAGTTTTGATAAGAATTATCTATAACAAGCTGATCTTCTATTTTCTTCTGTTCTAAATTAAGTTCTTCGATTTTCAGTTTCGTTACCGCATCGTTTGGTTTAAAATTTAAAGCCTGATTGTATTTATCAATGGCATTTTTGTAATCCTTTTTTTCCTCAAATGCGAGCGCCTCACTAGATAGTTTCTTGAAATTATTTTCATTTTCTAATTGCGAATTGTTTTTTGCAATTTCCTGATCAATTAGTGCCAATTTTGAAACAATGAGAGGATCGTTTTTTATTTTCTTGGCTTCTTCTAATTTGGTTTTTGCTTCAACCCATTTTTGTTGATCAGCCAGATCAAATCCTTCCTTTTTTAAAGTTTCAAATGAGGCGCTGAGTGCAGCTGCATCAGCCTCTTCCTTGATTTTATTTTTAAGTTCCTCTACTTTAGCTATAACTAAAGGATCATTTTTCTTGAGCAATGCATCTTCGTACAACTTTTGCGCACTTGACCAATCCTTTTTCGTCTCTTTCTGTTCAGCTTGCAACTTTAACTCATTAAATTCCTTATTGAGCGCATCCAATGCGTTTTGATCTAAAATCTTTTGTTTAACTAAAGCTAATTTATCTTTGACTGTTTGGTCATCTTTTATTTTTAGAGCTTCCGTATACTTTGATTCAGCCGTTGTGTAATCATTGCTAATCGAGGCTTTGTCCCCTTCATTAACAAAACTTTGAAAACGACTATTAGCATCTTGCAAAGCCAAATCTTGTTTGATTTTTTCTTCAATTTCAGGAATTCGCGTTGTAGCTATAGTGTTTTTCGCATCTTCCTTTATTACTTCTTGATATTTTGATTTAGACGCTAACCAATTAGATGCTTTGTAGAAATTATCTGCCTCTGTCAATAAATCTTGAATACGTTTTTCTTTTTCTTTGGCATCAGCAATTTTAGTATTAATCGCCTCTAATTTTTGCTTTACCTTGGCATCATCTTTTAATTTAAGTGCTTCTTCATATTTAGATTTTGCCAAGTTAAAATCGGATGTTAAATCTGCCTCATCGCCTTCTTTTTCAAGCTTCGCAAAGTTTTCCAATAAAACTTTATTGACTTCTTCCTCATTGAGCTTGGTTTCAATTTCAATTAATTTCTGTTGAGCAACAGTATTTGTGCTCTCTTCTTTAATTACCTGTTCGTATTTCAATTTAGCATCTGCCCATTTGGACTCATTAAAGAAAACTAATCCAGCTGCGAGCAATTCTTCAATTTTCTTTTGTTTTGCTTCTGCTTCAGCAATTTTCTCCAATTCATTATCACATAGAACGATACGGTCATTTGGATATTCTGATTTATCATCAAAAGCATACGCTTCAGCATATTTTGCTTTGGCATCCTTCCAGTTTTTTGCATTGTAAAAAGCATCTGCTGCTGCAACCATGTCATAATATTGCTTTTTCTTCTCTAATTCTGCCGCCTGACCATCAATAAAACCATTGCACACGTTAATCCTGTCTTTTGGATATTGTTCATTAGGTTTTATTTTTGAAGCCTCTTGATATTTTGTTAATGCGGTTTTGTAACTTTTCTGATTGAAAAACTGATCAGCAGCTGTTATTAACGTCTCATATTTTGTCGCATTCTCTATTTGCTCTTCACAATATTCAATCTGATCTTTAGGATATTGTTCATCCTTTAATGCTAATGCTTGGTTGTATTTATCTATGGCTTGCTGATAACTTCCTTTGTCACGCAATACGTCTGCCTCATCTTTCAACGCAATATAAGCAGCATCATTTTGATTTGCAACCAGTTCATCCTCTTTGAGTTTTTGAATAATTGCATCCAACTCATCGATTCGGTTTAAGGTTTGTTCATCCGTTGGTTTGAGTTCCAAGGCTTGTTCATATTTCACCAATGCATCCTCATACTTCTTAAGCGTAAGGTATAAATTTTCAGCTTCCTTAAATAAGGTTTGAAAAGCGGCATCATTTCCTTTATTCTTTTCTTCTGCTTCTTTTATTAGGTTATCTACTTTCTTCTTTATTTTATTTGAATAAGCATTATCATTTTCGGGCTCACCAAGCTGAGGATCATAAATTATAATACCAACTGGCTCAGTCTCAAGAAAGCTCAAGTCCAAATTCGGCATAGTTGATATCATATCAATAGTATGATTCTTTTGAAAAGGAAGTACATCCTCGCCAGCTGGAACCAATTCAATGTCCAACTGTGTAAAATCCATTTCTATTTTTTTGGAGAAATAACCAGATTTTTTGAAAACAACAAAAAACACTTTAGAATAATCCACCTGGGCTTTTATATCATATCCTCCATCATTTCCAGTGGAGGTTGAAGCTAATGTTGTACCATTTTGGACAATTTCAACAGTAACACCTGACTCACCTTTACTACTTGAATAATTCAAGGATTTCCCACCAATATTAAAAGCAGGTGTTTGACCAAAAAAAACACAAATTGAAAACAAAGAAAAAAGAAGTAGCCAATGCTTCATACAATTCAGAAAAACGCTCCGGTTTACATCTCGTTACGGAAATGGTTTAATTTTGATAAAAATAACAAACAAATATCGCGAAAAATGTTGAAACAATTATCATACTATGAATCTAAACATTGATGCATTAAGTTTTTGGGAGCGAAAAAATTACTTTGAAGGTATAGATTTTTTAATTGTAGGTTCTGGAATTGTTGGATTGAGCACAGCTATCGCGCTTAAAAATAAATATCCAGATGCAAAAGTACTTATTGTGGAACAGGGATATCTTCCATCTGGCGCGAGCACAAAAAATGCTGGATTCGCTTGTTTTGGAAGCCCAACAGAAATTTTAGATGACCTTAGTCACATACCTGCAATCACGGTTTGGGATACGGTAGCTAAAAGATGGAATGGATTGAAACAATTACTTGAACTCACTGGAGAGAATGAAATAGACTATCAACAACATGGATCTTGGGATTTAATGATGCCCGAACAAAATAATCTCATCACAGAAACTACTGGGGAATTGTTGATGCTAAATAAAGAGCTTCAAAGAATCACAGAAATTGAAAATGTTTTCAGTTTGGATCGCTCTTGTATAGATAACTTCGGATTCAAAGGAATTGAAACTTCATTTTTCAACAAATTGGAAGGTCAAATAGATACTGGAAAATTGATTAACCGATTGAATCAAATAGCGAATAAAAAAGGAATACTTCAACTTTTCGGAATTGAAATTGAAGGATTTCAAACCCATTATTATAATGTAGGCATTCAATCCAGCAAAGGCTACTTTAAATCGAACAATTTAATTATTTGCACCAATGGATTTGCAAAGAATTTTTTTCCTGAATTTGATGTTCATCCAGCGAGAGCCCAAGTCTTGGTAACTACCCATATTCCAGACTTAAAAATTCAAGGTACTTTTCATTTAGATAAAGGATATTATTATTTCCGAAACATCGACAACCGCATACTCATTGGAGGAGGACGAAATTTAGATTTTAAAGGCGAAAACACCTATGAATTTGGAACTACTGAATTGATTTCAAATCGTTTGAAACAATTACTTAAGGAGAACATACTACCTTCCGATGACTTCTCTATTGAATACGAGTGGTCGGGAATAATGGGGATCGGAAATACGAAAGCTCCAATTGTTCAGAAAATTGATGACAAAATAGCGGTAGGCGTTCGTCTGGGAGGAATGGGCGTTGCCATTGGAAATTCGGTCGGCAGAGAACTTGCTGAATTGTTTTGATACTGATTCATCTCTCGACAAGCTCGAGATGACGTTCAAGGTTCAAGGAGGTTCAAGGTTCAAGGAGGTTCAAGGTTCAAGGAGGTTTAAGGTTCAAGGAGGTTTAAGGTTTAAGGTTCAAAGTTTAACAGGTTCAAAGTTTAACAGGTTCAAAGTTTAACAGGTTCAAAGTTTAACAGGTTCAAAGTTTAACAGGTTCAAAGTTTAACAGGTTCAAAGTTTAAC
>CANJNE010000084.1 GCA_947475275.1 Flavobacteriales bacterium
AAAATTCTTCCTCGTCGTATCACTGGAACTTCTGCTAAATACCAAAAGAAGGTAAACAAAGCTATCAAGCGTGCGCGTCACATTGCATTGTTGCCTTATATCGGTGACATGCTTAAATAATCTAATTAATTAAAAAAATCACAAGAAATGGAAGTAATTCTTAAAAAGAATGTGGATAAATTAGGTTATGCTGACGAAATTGTATCAGTAAAACCAGGTTACGGAAGAAACTTTTTAATTCCACAAGGATATGCTGTTTTAGCAACTGCATCTGCAAAGAAAGCACATGCTGAAGTATTGAAACAAAAAGCACACAAGGAAACAAAATTATTGGGCGAAGCTCAAGAACTTGCTTCGAAATTAGAGGCATTAACAGTAACAATTACAACAAAGGCCGGTGAAAACGGAAAAATCTTTGGTTCTGTTAATACCGTTCAATTGTCTGAGGCATTAAAGAAAGCTGGATACGATATCGATAGAAAGTCATTGAAAATCAAAGACGAGCCTATCAAAGAAATCGGAACATTTGAAGCTGAAGCGAATTTGCACAAAGGCGTTAAACCTGTATTCAAATTTGAAGTTGTAAGCGAATAAGATTCATAACAAATTCATGAAAAGACTGTCTCATTGGGACGGTCTTTTTTATTTTTGTAGCATTGATATTTAAAATACATCCTTTAGAACAGTGAGCACGCGATCAAATCTTTTCAAAAACTTGAATGTTTCATTTTTAATGGCTATTCTATTGATTATTGGTTGCACGGATCCAAAGCAAAATGAACAAACTGAATCTGGAAATATAATTAAATACGCTAAAAACATAAAAATATTCTCTACCTCAGATGGTTATAATATTGAAATTATCAACCCTGATACAAAAAAAATCTATAAGTACCATTTAACTTCAGGAGAACGTCAATCAATAGCAGGTTATCAAACCATAGCTCTTCCTTCAAAAGGCATAACTGTTTTGAGTGCTACACATGTGGGCATGTTGTCGAAAATTGATGCTATTGAAAACATCAAAGGTTTTAGCAATGTGAATTACGTCTTTAATTCGCAATTAAAAAAACAAATTCAGAATGGTTTCACTGCAGCTTTTGGTGAAGAACAAAAGATATCACCTGAGGCAATTATCAAATCAAACAGTAAATTGGTAATTCACAGCGGTTTTGGGGCACAATTTACAAATGAAGACCAATTACAAAAAATTGGAATTTTATGTATTCCAAACTTTGACTGGAAAGAAATTCATCCCCTTGGGAAAGCAGAATGGATTAAGTTTTTTGGCATCCTCTTTAAAAAAGAAATCGCGGCAAACGCTTATTTTTCAGAAGTAGAAAAAGCCTATTTAAAACTTAAAGATGAGGCATCAAAATATGCATCAAAACCTACTGTCTTCGCTGGAAATATATTTGGAGATTATTGGTATACCCCAGCTGGAAATAGTTTTCAAGCACAATTTTATAAAGATGCTTCAGCAAATTACGTGTATTCAAGTCGCAAGGGAGTGGGTTCACTTGCAATTAGTTTAGAACAAATCATAAAGGATAATCGAAATACAGAAATTTGGCTTGATCCAGGAAATGATGCCTTGCAAGACATTGTAAAATCTCATGAATCATTAATTAATTTAAAAGCCTATCAAAATAAATCCGTTTACGATTATTCTCACAACATGAATAAATATTGGGAGTTATCGGCTTCAGAACCTCATCATGTTCTATCTGATTTGATACAAATATTTCATACATCACCATTGGATTCAAATCTATTGTACTTTTATAAAAAACTGGATTAAATTGTTCAAAGGTAAATCCATCTTATTTGTAGCGCTGACCACAATTCTTATTGTAGCTGCGACAATACATCTATTTTCTGGTCAGATTTCAATTGCATATTCAGATTTTTTAAATGCGATTTGGGACTTTGATCCTAATGATACAGAACAAATCATTGTAAGAGAAATACGCTTACCGAGAATGGTTGCGGGGCTAATTGCAGGTTCAGGTTTGGCTGTTTCAGGAATGCTCATGCAAACCTTGTTCAACAATCCTTTGGCGGGTCCGTATGTGTTAGGAATTAATTCGGGTTCAAGTCTCTTTGTAGCGCTTTCCATGCTTTCTGGATTCACATTTTTTCAAACCAATTTAGGAATTGCAGGAGCAGCATTAACAGGGGCCTTTATTTCTGGAATTGTTATACTTTTTTTCTCTTATCATTTAAGATCTGCGGTTTCTCTGCTCCTCGTAGGATTAATGTTAGGTGGCTTTACCTCTTCAATAGTAAGTATTCTTGAAATGCAAAGTGGCGCTCAAGAACTTAAATCATTTACTTTGTGGTCGATGGGTTCGCTTCAACATGTTGTGAATTCACAATTGCCATTTATTCTTACTCTTTTTTCAATTGCAACCTTACTTGTTGTTTTCTTGATTAAACCCTTAAACGCAATGATTTTAGGAGAAAAAGCAGCCGAAAATCTTGGGATAAATTTAAATCGATTTCGATTAATTTGTATAGGTGTCACTTCAATTTACGCTGGTCTTATCACTGCATTTTGTGGTCCGATAGCTTTTGTCGGTTTGGCTGTTCCCAATTTGACACGCATTATTTTAAAAACGCAAAATCATGGAAAACTCATTTTCGCCAATATAATAATCGGTAGCATTTTTTTACTTATTGTTGACAGTGGAATACAGTTAATGGAACCAATAATTGCGCTTCCTTTAAACGCAGTAACCTCCTTGATTGGTGCTCCATTTATCATTTACATTGTAATTAAAAAAATGAGATGATTGAATTTGAAAAGGTGAGCATTGGCTACGACAGAATATTGTATCAGATTGAAGATCTTAAATTAAATGCATCTCAAATTTATGTGTTGATTGGACGAAATGGATCAGGCAAGAGCACTTTACTTTCATCAATTACTGGGGAAATCAAGCCAATTAAGGGCAAAATTTTGATAGAAAATCAAGAAGTATCGGTCCTTTCCCAAAAAGATAAATCGCAAAAAATATCTATAGTTTTACCGAAGAACGACAGTATCCCCTATCTCAATGTTCGAGATTATATTGCACTTGGGCGGTATCCTTACACCAACACATTAGGAAAACTAACTGAAGTAGATCAAGAGGTAATTGAAACCAGTATCGTACAAGTTGGAATAGAAAAAATTGCGGATAAATACACTTCAATAATAAGTGATGGAGAAAGGCAGCTTGCTGCAATTGCTAGGGCATTGGCTCAAGATACTCCTATCATTTTGATGGATGAACCCACAGCATTTTTGGACTATGGCAACCGAATCAAAGTATTGAAAATTTTGCAAAATCTTGCCCTTGCACAAAAAAAATGCATTTTACTATCTAGCCATGACATAGATTTATGCCTTGACTTTAACTTGCCATTGCTTTTAATTGATCAGCAAACCCAAAAGTTAATTCAATTGGAAAAAGGAACGCAAAAAGCTAAAATTCTTGAGGTAGGATTTGGAATATCTTAATTTGTATTCGACTTTTCATATTTTTCATAAAGCGCTTCTATTTGGTTATTAATCAATGGTAGATTAACCATAACAAAGGATAAAGCATTGTTGATTTCGACAACGTTTTCCATTTTTTCTATCGAATCAGTAATATCAGCCATTTCTGTCAAGCCTAAAATGCTCAAATTTGGTTTAATTCGATGTGCAATCATTTTCAACGCTGAGTCATTTCGTTTTAGAATCTCTGCCTTCATTGCATTCCATTCCGAATGAAAAGTGTTTTTAAGTTCTTTTAATGTAAAACCATAAATTGAAGCTCTGCCATTCAAGTAAAATTCAAAAGTTTCTTGATTAATAGGTTCTGATTTTGATTTCAAACATAATGACAAGGCCTGTGAAATAGGAAAAAAAGTATGTATTTTCTCAATGAGTACATTAGGTTTGAAGGGTTTGGACAGATAATCATCAGCGCCACAATCAAAACATTTCTTTATTTCGGCATCTATAGCATTGGCAGTTAGCGCAATTATTGGAATTTGTTTTAAAATTAGATCTTCTGAATTCCGAATTGCCCGCATTGTTTGGTATCCATCGAGAATGGGCATTTGCATGTCCATAAGGATCAAATCAAAAATTTCATCTTTGAGCAATTCAAGTGCGTCTTTTCCATTCTCAGCAATAGTGACAACTACCTTGAATGCCTCTAAATTGTCTTTGGTAACCATTTGATTGACTTTATTGTCTTCAACCAATAAAATCCTAAAACACTCGAGCTCTTCCTGGAAAACTGGTTCGTTGGAATTGGTTAAAGAGTGAATTTCCTTGCATTTTTTAAAGGGAAGTACCAATTCAAAAGAAGTACCTTGTTCCGGTTGACTTTTAACAGAAATTTCTCCACCATGAATCTCTACAATCTTTTTTACTATTGTAAGTCCCAAACCTGTTCCACCAAATTTTCTAGACATATGATCCTCAGCTTGGGTGAAAGCTTCAAAAACCATATTCAGGGCCTGTTCATCCATTCCTATTCCTGTATCGGAAATTCTAATCAAAATACTAACATCATCTGAAGTTGAACTTAATAATTCTACCTGCAGCAAAATCCCACCTTTTTCCGTAAATTTTATTGCATTTCCTAAAAGATTATAGATAATTTGATTCAAGCGGACCGGGTCCCCATTAAGAAATTTTGGAATTCGACTTTCAATAAACCATTCTAAATTTATTTGTTTTTCAATGCACTTCATTTCAAAAACGGCTACTACAGATTGAAATAAATCTTCAATATTAAAATCCGTACAATCCAACTCTAATTTATCAGCATCAATTTTTGCTAGATCAAGGACATCGTTAATGATACCCATTAATTGATTGGAAGACGAAGTAATTGCATTGAGATAGGTCTTTTGCTTTTCGGAAAGGTTGGTTTGGTTCAATAAATTAACGACACCTACAATCCCATTCAATGGAGTTCTGATTTCATGACTCATATTCGCAAGAAATCTAGATTTAATTTCTGCAGTTTTTTCGGCATTACTTTTAGCAATAATTAGTTGTTCTTTGAATTCACGTTCGTGCGTAATGTCTCTTGCAATAACCTGAAAACCTGTAATTTGATTCCTTAATTTAATCAAATGGATTTTTTGTCCGATCCATTTTTCATCACCATTTGCAGCTATTATCGGAAACTCCAGATAGCTGTCATTAATTTCATCTTCAAAAATATTTTTAAAGAAAAAATAAACGGATTGTTTGTAATCATTCCTGACCAAATTCGTGTAACGCATACGAAGTAAATTATCTTCGGAGTAACCCGTTTGTGACACAGCAATCGGATTTACATATGTAAAATTCCCATGTAAATCTATCCGATAAATACTATCACTTACATTATTCACAATTTGTCGGAAAAATGTCTCTGTTTCTTGAAGCGTTCTGTGAGAGTAATCGCGATCCTTAAGAAGTTCATATGTTTTCGTAAATCGATTTAGTGTTAAGTCAATTTCAGTCAACAACTCCAAATCTTGAAAAGGTTTGATCACGAACCCATATTCCCCATTACGTTTAATTTGATTTAATGTTTTCGAATCAGAATAGGCCGTTAAAAATACAATTGGAACAGGAATCAACTCACTGATTGCTTCTGCAGTTTGTATGCCATTTAGCGCCCCACTTAAATTAATATCCATTAAAATGAGTTCGGGCTGATGAAGATGAATATTCCTGATACAATCCTCACCTGAGGAAGTCTGATAAATCACTTGATGTCCAGCAGATGTCAGGCAATTGCAAATATCTGTGGCAACAATTTTTTCATCTTCAACAACAATAATATCGAGTGGTTTCATAAGAGAAGTTATTTATTGTTTGAAGCAAAGAAATCTTGTAAGAATTGAAATAACAATTTAGGGTTAATAGGTTTATTAAAATAGTTTATTGCATCAATCTGCCGTGCAAAAAACTCAATATCTTGAATATCCATAGACGAAACCAGCACCTTTGGATAGGCGATTTGTTTGAAAAGAGCAATTAATTCAGTAGATGATATTCCAGGAATAAGAATATCGGATATTATTAAATCAGGCTTAAATCCATTCAGCATTGGAATAATTTTATCCAAACTATTTAAATACTGGACATCTATATAATTGGGATTTAACCAGCCCTTAATTAAATGAAACATTAATGGATTGTCGTCAATGACCACTACCTTTTTCACAAGCTCTTTTTGCACAAGAATAACTCAAGATTCCTTAAGAAAAAAACAAATTCAACAAGGGCGTTTAAAAGTTCAATTATGATTATTTATAATTTTATCTATTATTTTTATTTATTTATCTATATATTTTGTACATTAGTCGAATTAATAACCTAATATACCTTTTATGAAATGTTTAATTATCGACGATGATCCGTTCCAACGGCATCTATTGACCCAGTATGTGCACCAAGTCGAAGCATTGGATTTGGTGGGAGAATTCGATTCAGCAAACGGTGCAGTTCAGCATATGCAAAACAACCATGTAGACTTAATCTTTTTAGACATTGAAATGCCTGGTATGAATGGTGTTGAATTTTTGGAGCAGTTTAAACCAAAAAGTAAAATCATTTTCATTTCTTCAAAAGAGAAATACGCTTATGATGGTTATGAGTTAGAGGTTGTTGATTATCTGCTCAAACCTATTTCTTTCGCAAGATTTACTCGAGCGGTTAACAAAGTACTTCAAAAAACAGTTGCAGAAAATTCTGTCGAGGAAGGAACGCAATTCCTTTTCATAAAGGACAAGGGAATTTACCAAAAAGTACTGATTTCAGATATCCAGTATATCCAATCTTCTAGTGAGTATGTAACCATTTACACCAAGCAAAAAAGAACCATGTTGTATTCTTCTATGGATGGCATGCTTAAAAGATTGCCACCAAATTTTGCTAGGGTGCACCGTTCTTATATTGTTAACCTCAATGCCATTGAAAAAGTTAATGGTAATATGGTAGAGGTGAACAATCAAACAATAAGTGTTAGTAAAACATATCAAAACGACTTGATGGCATTGCTTGGTTTAAAAGCCAAACAGAGAGAAAATATGACAAAGGAATTAGCAGTGAGTTAATCTTTATCAAATTATCATTTGAATGGCTGTCTAAATTTAGA
Organism: Flavobacteriales bacterium; assembly: GCA_947475275.1. Lineage (GTDB taxonomy): Bacteria > Bacteroidota > Bacteroidia > Flavobacteriales_D > Crocinitomicaceae > M0103. Next base: position 7,140 of record CANJNE010000084.1, read on the forward strand.
CAGCCATTTTGATTTTATAAACAAAAATAAATGTTAAAACCCTTTGTCTAAATCTGACTTTAAATCTTGTACACATGCGAGAACCAAATCATTTATGGTTTTGATTAACTCACTTAATTTCAATTTATCCGGATGCTCTTTTTTAGCTTCGAGTTCTATAGCACGAACCACAGACTTTCCTTTGTCAATATTAAAAAAATCAATAGAAGGTTTCATTTGATGTGCTGCTCTGTATAGCATATTAAAATCCTCAAGTTGAAACCCTGTTTTGATCTGTTCAATATAAATTGGTGTATTTTGAACGAAGGTTTCAACAATTGACGTTAAAAAAACCTTATCACCTTGTGACATTTCTTGAAGTGTATTAAGGTTATATAAAGGCGCTGCATTTGATTGCTCCAAATTTTGTGTGTCCTCAGTTTTTTCTGCAATGTTTTCGAATTGTTTACAGATAACAGCCAACAACTGTTCCTTTTTGTAGGGCTTTGTTATGTAATCGTTCATTCCGACACTTTCGAAAAGTTTCAAATCTTTTTTTGATTCATGGGCTGTAAGAGCAATAATGGGAATTTCGATATTCAATTGTTCTCTGATATACTTTGTAGCATCTAAACCATTCAATTCGGGCATTTCAATATCCATAAGAATAATATCAAAATGTTCCTTCTTCAACAATTCCAATACTTCATTACCATTGTTTGCGATCACAAAAGGTATTTTGTGATTATCAAATATTGCTTTTATCAAAAGCTGATTCAGCTCATCATCCTCAGCAACAAGTATTTTTTTAGATGTTAGAAAGTTTGGAATATTAATTTCATTTGTAACAGAAGATTGATTTTTTTCGCCTGCAAACTTTTCCAAAACGATTGTGAAAAAGAACTCTGTTCCTTCGGCTATTTCAGATATCAATTCTATTTCCCCACCCATTTTCCTTACGATTGCTTGAGAAATTGAGAGTCCTAAACCTGTCCCACCGAATTTTTTTCCAATTGACTCATCTTCTTGTCTAAACGACTCAAAAATGGCTTCAAAATTTTCTTTTTTTATACCAATTCCTGTGTCTTTAATAGAAATTTTTATGGTCTGATTCTCAGCACTATCTTTTATCACTTTCATCGCCAAGTTTACCTTACCTTTTTGAGTGAACTTGATACCATTTCCTATTAAATTGATCAAAACCTGATTCAACTTAACCTGATCCACAAGCAAAGATGGAGCAATAATTGGATCGGCTGTAGCCTCGAAGGTCAAGCCTTTCTTTTTTGCATATTCTCCAAAACTTAAAGAAAAATCATCTATTAACGCATTTATATTGGTAGGTTCCGGAAATAATGTAATATTTCCTGATTCTGCCTTTGAAATGTCTAATATTTCATTGATGAGTCGCAATAAATTCTCAGCGGAATGTTCTATTGCAGTTAAATATCTTAACCCGTTCTCATTAATTTCAGAAGATTTCAAAATATCCGTCATTCCAATAATTACATTCATCGGTGTTCGTATTTCATGACTCATATTGGCAATAAATAATTCTTTTGCCTTGACGGATGAATTCGCTTTATTATTGGCTATTTTCAAGGCTTCTTCTAATCCTTTTCTTTCTGTGATATCAATATGAATACCTATTGAACCAATTATTTCATTTCTTTCATTGTAAATTGGTGTACCACTAATAATAACCCATTTAGGTTTATTTGATTTTGTGAGTATTTTTATTTCATAAACACTTGAATCTCCCTTAATCCTTGACTCATTTTGGGTTTCAATTATAGCTTCGAAATCAGGGTCCAATAATAATTTTTTGGCATTTTCACCAATAAGTTCTGCTTCTGAATATTCAGTCATTCTGCAAAAAGCAGGATATGCTTTAGTGATATTTTGATTTAAATCAACCTCAATCAAACCAAATTCAAGATCTTCAATAATCCTTCGGTATTTCTCCTCAATTCTTAGCAGACTTTTCTTTTGATTCACAATTTTAGTGATATCTTGATACCTCCAAATTTGACCTAAAAAACGCCCAGATTCAATTATTGGAACATAGTCTCTTTCCAGAATTGAGCCATTTTTCAAATGTAGAATATCTCCAAATACTTCTTTTCTATTCTCAACGAGTAATTGTATATCTTCTAAAAATCCTTCTTCATCAACAAAAAGTGATTTGGCTTGAAATGATAATTCGATACAATCTAATCCTTTTATATCTTCGGGTTGAAGCCCAACAGAAAACATTGAACAGAAATTAGTATTGACCAATAGTACTTTCCTGTCAGCATCTTCGGCAATCACGCCAGATTGCATCGTATTTAAAAGTGAATTGAGTCTATAATTTGCTGTTAAAAGTTCCTCCTGATAAGTAGAAATATCTTGCACAATATTCCCATTTTTCAAAAAACTTTGGAATTCTGATATTACATCATGTGGCGCAAAATCTGTTTCAACCAAATTTAACTTATCTATATATCCAATTTGTTCAATTAGAGGTGAGAAAATTAACAATAAATCAGAACTACCTGAATTTACAAATTGACCCTTAAATTTTGATTTACTATTTTTTCTTGATTCAAAAAGAATTGTTGAATGAATATTCTCCTTTAATGAAGCAAATGAATGTACTCGCGATATTTTTGTTTCTTCCAACACAATAATATCGAAAAGCGGAACATTTGAAACATTTCCAAACACTTTAAAAACCGAGGTCCCGAAATCTTTTACAATCAAATTTTCATCAAAACAGAGATAAAATGGACAAATTTTGACAAATTCATTCCGTGAAAAACTAAATCCATTATCCTGCACTAGTTCCATAATATTGGTTTGCTATTAATGAATATTTTCTATTTTCGAACCTTGTTTTTAAAAAAGAAATTAGATTCTTCTCTCTTTAATCATCCTGTAAATTGTAGACTTTCCAACTTCGAGCTTATCTGCTACCTGAAGCACGTTATTGTTGTATTTGTTCAAATAAAACTTTATTATTCTACTATTGTATTCTTCCAACGTTAACTCTTCTTGCATAAAATCAACCACATCGCTGCGTTGTTGAAATTGAATATCATGAGCTTCAATCATTTTGCCCTCACTCATTACTACGGCAATTTCAACCAAAGCCCTTAACTCCCTAACATTTCCAGGAAAGTTATATTTCAACAACTTTTCGATACAAGCATTGGAAAATTCCTTCTTTGGAAACTTATTTTCTCGACAAAACTCTTCGGCAAAAACTTTAGCCAGAACTAAAATATCATTACCTCTTTCACGGAGAGGTGGCAAATCAATACTCACCCCCATCAATCTGTAATACAAATCATCACGAAAATTTCCATTTCGAACCTCTTGCTTCAAGTCTTTGTTTGTTGCAACAATTATTCTTACATCAATTGGAATCATCTTATTAGAACCCAATCGACACACTTCACGTTCTTGCAGCACACGCAAAAGTTTAGCTTGCATATTATGGTCCATTTCTCCTATCTCATCGAGAAAAATTGTTCCTTTATTGGCTTCTTCAAATTTACCGGCACGCGCTTGATCAGCTCCTGTAAAGGCACCCTT
>CANJNE010000085.1 GCA_947475275.1 Flavobacteriales bacterium
AGTGCGGCTTTGGGATTGCATATCATTCCTACTTTTGGTGATATTGATGGAGATAACGATCAAGATATAATCGTTGGTCTTGAAAATGGATTGCTGCAGTTATACAAAAACAATGGCACTCCGACCTCTGCCAATTTTTCAGTTACCCCGCTTCTACTGCAAGATAATTCAGGAATTAATATATCATCTGGTCAATATGCAACACCACAACTTTTTGATTTGAATAAAGACAATCTTTTGGATTTAATAATTGGCAGAAAAACAGGAGAATTGATGTATTACGAAAACATTGGAACGCTTTCATCCGCTTCCTTTCAACTGGCAAACGACACTCTCGGAAAAATTGATGTGGCTACATCCACCCCTGATGGATTCCCAGTTCCACACTTTTTCAATTTGAACGATTCAACATACTTGTTTTTAGGAACTGTTGATGGTAAATTACTTTATTACAATGGAATTGACAATCATCTTGATTCCGATAGCAGTTTTAATTTGGTATCATCCGATTTTTTAAATGTTAATGTCGGTGCATACAGTTCATTCTGGGTGAACGACATTGACCAGGATGGTCGTTTGAATATGTTTGTCGGTCAAGATTTGGGAGGATTGTATCATTTAGAGGTAGATCCGAACAGCAATGCCAGCGCTGATAATATTGATCTTGATAGTGAATTTGAGGTTTACCCAAATCCTTTTAATGAAAGTATTTCAATAAGACCGAAAAACAATGATAAATACCACCTCACAATTTGTAACGGCTTAGGGCAAACAATTTTCATTTCAGAAGATCAAATTGGGGCAACTCAAGTCGATTTGAGTCAACAAGAAAAAGGATTGTATTTTGTTCAAATCACGTCGAATAACAAAAGTTCGATAACCAAAAAAATTGTTAAGCAATAGTTGTTGTGATTTTCAGTTGTCACCCTCCTCTTTCTTCCCGCTCCGCCGCGGCGCAGGAGGAATAATTTTTCCCCCTTTCGAAGGGGGACTAAGGGGGATGACTGTTATAATTATTGTAGCGTTTTTGCCTCAAACAAAAAATGGCATGATCAATTCTTTCCTTAACTGCGTCAACATTTTGAATCACATCACCTTCAGTAAATCTTAAAAAAACATATCCTAAACTTTCTAATTTTTTCTGACGATAGAAGTCGTAATTTCCTCTATTAAAATGTGATGAGCCGTCAATTTCAATAATAAAACCGAGTGAAGGGGCAAAAAAATCAACAATAAAATTATCAATAGGCCTTTGTCTTAAAAATCGCTCACCAGTCTGTTTTCTTGAAAGTACCGATTTCCATAGATATTTTTCAGCTTTGGATACAGTTTCTGATCTTAATTCTCTAGCAAAATCTTTGAGGTTTTTATTGTAATGATTGTTAGAATACATATTTCAATTTACGGAATTATATATTTAAGGCAAAATATTATTCACCCTCCTCTTTCCTCCCTCAAGAGAGGATTGCAGAAACGTTTCCCTCCTTGAGGAGGGATTAAGGGAGGTGAAAAATCTTAAATTGAATAAGTAAAATTATAAATATCACCCTCCTTTTTCCTCATTCAAGGGAGGATTATGATTACCCCCTTTGAAGGGGGACTGAGGGGGATGATAAAAAGATTTTTAAACAATCGAAATATGATTACTCACACCTCTTTATATCCCCCAAGGATAAAAATGATAAATTCTCACGCTAAAAGTGGATGCTAGTTACCCTCTTGATTAGAGATTGAAAAAAGTAACAAATGTTTTAAGACGACACTTTTTTACCTAAAACTTTCCAATAAAAACATTAAAATACTCAGGATATTTTAAATCATTCGGTTCATTTTCAAACAATCCAAAAAGTGTTGACCCACTGCCTGACATGGCCGCGTAGACAGCACCTTCTTGGTACAAATCGTTTTTTAAATTTTCAAGTTGTGGATGACTTTTAAATACCGACTTTTCGAAATCATTTACCAATTCTGATTTCCATAAATGAATATCCTTTTCAAGAATTGCTGAAATCGATTGATTCCTTTCATTATTTAAAACTACACCTTCATATGCCTCTTTCGTGCTAACATGAATTCCTGGATTAATGACTTTTATCCAGTAACCAGCAAGATTAAGTTGCAATGGACTCAATAACTCCCCTCTTCCTTTTGCCAATTGCGGCACATTTTCTATAAAAAAAGGACAATCACTTCCAAGTGTAGCCGAAATGGTTCGCAATTCTTCATTGGATATTTTCAAATCACAAAGTTCATTAATGCCCTTTAAAACATAAGCCGCATCTGCAGAACCGCCGCCCAATCCTGCCCCCATAGGCAGTTGCTTTCTCAAATGAATTCTTAAATTGGGAATTGAATAGTTTGATTTTAATGCCTTATAGCCCTTGAAACACAGGTTGTCTTCAAGACTTGACGGAATGACATTTCCGCTCTGAATAAATTGAAATTCCTCGGATAAAGTGATTTCAAGAATGTCATACCAAGGAATCGCAACCATGCAGGTTTCAATTTCATGATAGCCATCTTCACGCTTAAAAAGCACATGTAATCCCAAATTAATCTTTGCTGGTGGATAGAATATCATGCAGTAAAAGTAGGAACAAGTTAACTATTTTCGTAACTTTCGGACCTCAAATTAGATGGATATGTCTGTGTACCTTGATTTTGAAGAACCAATCAAAGCATTGGAAGAACAAATTGAACAAACAAAAGAAATTGGAGCCAGCACAGAAGTGGATATGACTGACAAGATCGCTGAGCTTCAAGAACGATTAAAAGAAAAGACCAAGGAAATTTTTAGCAATCTTACTCCATGGCAAAGGGTACAGCTATCGCGTCACCCTGATAGGCCCTATACATTAGCCTACATCAACGCGATAACGAATGGAAAATTCCAAGAACTACATGGTGACAGAAGTGTAAAAGATGATAAGGCCATGATTGGTGGTTTCGGATTAATGGATGGTCAAACAGTTATGTTTATCGGACAGCAGAAAGGAATCAATACAAAAATGCGTCAATACCGTAATTTCGGAATGCCGAATCCAGAAGGATACAGAAAGGCTCTTAGGTTGATGAAACTTGCTGAAAAATTCAATAAACCAATCGTAACTTTTATTGACACTCCAGGTGCTTTTCCTGGTTTAGAAGCAGAAGAGCGAGGTCAAGGTGAAGCCATTGCAAGAAACATCTATGAAATGATGCGTTTGAAAGTTCCTGTAATCTGTGTAATCATAGGTGAAGGAGCATCTGGAGGAGCTTTGGGCATTGGGGTTGGTGATAAAGTAGTGATGCTTGAAAATACCTGGTATTCTGTAATCTCACCTGAATCGTGTTCTTCTATTTTATGGAGATCATGGAATTTCAAGGAACAAGCTGCAGAAGCACTAAAACTTACTTCTACCGATATGCAAAAAAATGGTTTGGTAGATGATGTTATCAATGAACCATTAAATGGTGCGCATAGAAATCAAGAAGAAATGTTTGACATTGTAAAAGATAAAATCAAAGGTTATTTGAAAGAATTATCTGAGATTAATCCAGAGCAAAGAATAAATGATCGTATAGAGAAATTCAACAGAATGGGGGTTTGGTCTTAAACCTCCATTTAATTATTTTCTTATTTCACTAACTTAACTTTGTAAGCTACATCTGGATTCTCTAATATATCCATTTCAGGGCTCATTAACTTCAATGTTCCTTTGTTATTTGTCTTGGAGCTTTTTATATTAATTAGCTCACCTGAAATCGTATTGTAAAAGCTAATTTCATATTTTTCATTTTTCTGAAGATGATATATTTTTATATAATATTCATTTTCTTCAATATTGATTGGTTTATCAACCAAATCGTCGTCTTTTGGCGGATACAAATATGGAATTGAAAAAGGTGCAGTACCATTGTACAAGGCTGCAAGACATGGGTAAGATTCCAATAAATTATATGGATGTACACTTCGATTCGACATCCAACCAAATGCCAGTTCACCAGCTTCAGAAACTTGTGAATATGCCTCTAACAAATCATTTTTACGATATGGCTTTGCGTTGCTTCTATTTATTTCATCCTCTGTCAAAGGCCATCGTTGGGCAATAGATAAATTACCTTTGGTTTCACGAACCACATTGAAATTGATCTTTTCAAAATCAATATCGGCAACAAAAGTTTTTACGCCAGTAAAATATTTCTCCCACATTTTGTAACGATCTACTTGATCATTATTCCACCAATCCAATCCTGCGACCGCACAACCAGAAGCAAGCGTAAACCACAAGTCTTGTTTGAACATAAAATCCGCACAATTATTATAGGCAATTGTTGGATCGTCATATTGATCTTCAGGTAATTTTCTTGGAATGGATAAAAAGTGTCCAAATTCATCATAAATGAAAAGCTTTTTTTGAAAATCAGGATAACTAATTGAGTCATTTTGATATCCCAAATTCAATTCATTTACTGATGAAAATCGCAATAATAAATTTCTATTTCTGGTTTTTCCTTCCGCTGATTCATTTTCATACATATAATCATGATAACCAAAGAAATCTATATTCTTCAAATTGAACAGCTCTGGATCCCATAATGTCTTTGAATATCCTTTACCCTTAATAATGGCAATACTCATGAGATGAGGATCTTTCAACTCCTCACGGATATAAGTTGACATGGCATTTGTCCAATTACGAACATGTAACCTGTTTTCAGAATGATCAATGATGCTATCTTCTACTTGCTGATCACGATACTCAGCTGTTTCATCAACTTCTGACATCAATTGCCATCCTGCCAAATGGGTTGAGTACCCATAACGCGCAACCAAGTATCGGAAGTAATGTCTAGAGTAATTATTTGCAAAAGGATTGGAATAGAATTCAATCGCTTTTTTGATACCTATCGGATCTTCATGAGGAATTTCTGCAGGACTCTGATCCAAATCATTATAACAATTGGTTTGCCAACGCACACCTGGAATCAAACCTTCTTTTTCATCAGATCTACTCTCCAAAGGAGTGTGCAACAAGGCACAAAACATGTAATAAATGTCATTCTTATCGCAAAAATCGGCTATTCTATCAAACTCCCAAGCTTGCCCCATTCTAGGTTGATAATTTCCTAGCGCTTCAAATTCGAGTTGCATAAACCAAGATGAAGCAACAAATCTTGTGTAATTTCCACCAGCAGCTTTAAATGCATCCAAGGAACGATAGATTGCTTCAAGAGGCTTCGGCCCAATAGCTTTATCCAATCGGCTCCAATCTTCCCAAACAGGCCAAGGAATATCTTGACCAACTCCAACAAATGATGCTTTTGTACCACTAAATCGCATGTGCTTACCATTGGTTCCAATTTCCAAATAACCGGGATCATCACTATCATTTACTTCGAATGAAAATTCCTTGGTAAATAAGCTTTTGTTTCGAATTGTCAATTGAACATATCCTTTAACTTGACCGATTTCTTTTGGTGAAAAACGAATACGGAAAGGGAATGAAGTCGTATCTTTCTTCCAAACATTATTTTCTAAATCTTTTTCAAATGCTTCGAAGTAAAAACCAGGACGGCTATCTATAATAAGTCCATCTTTGTTAAACAATTGTAAATCGATGGCAATATCTTCGGGATTAAAAGGATTCAGCCGTTGATCTTTTTGAGTTTCACCATTAAAAAATGCTAAAATTTCTCGATTCCATTTATCTGGAATTTTAATCCCAACTTCAGTTTTTGATAACTTATTTGTAACAAAAGGCTTATCTGGACAAATCCAAACCAATTGAATTTCGTTTTCATAATTATCGTTCTGAACAAACGGTAGCGGTACATCTAATTCCTGAGCTGAAAATAATGATGTAAAAAAGCAAAAGAAGAAAAAAAGATACCGACACATAATCACAATTTTGAGGATTTTTTTGGCACTGGATCATATCCTGAACCACCTTTAGGATGACATGAACCAATTCTTTTCACTGCCAAATATGAACCTTTGAATGGACCCCATTCACGAATCGCATCAATTGCATACTGAGAGCACGTTGGAGAATAACGACAAGTCGGGGGAAACAATGGAGAAATAATCCATTGATAAATTTTAATGGGAATAATGAAGAAAAATCCAATGAAACGAAAGAAATATTTCATAATCAAATTTAAGATTATTTATCGGTAATAATAAATCACTATTTAGAATCTGAACTAATTCCTGCGTAATTATTTTTATCTTCACGAATAGATTTTTTCAATACATGCGAATAATATTGCTTTTTATAATTGCCGCTCAAGTACTTGCTTCATGCGCTCAAGAATCTCAAAATTGGGAAAAAGAAATTCTTGAAGTAAAGAAAGATGATTCTACAAACTATGTTTTAAATGCCGATGGTATTTTTATTGATCGTTGGGACCAACTTCCACAACCACAATTTTGGAAACTTATTATGCGCATGTCACCAGACTCTTTGTTAATCAATGCTGCTAATAATCGTCAAATATTATTAAAAATTGCGGTAAAAGATTGGAATAAGCTTTCTGAATCGAAAAAAACTAGCATTAAAGATAGTTTAAGAAATGTAAATGGTCTAAAGTTAGATGCTACATTAAATTGTACTACAGGAAAAAATCACTTTTATCAGTTTGATGCCGTTTACCCATCTATTTCAAAGGGAGTCAAAGCTTTTCATTCAAATGGTGTTGATCCGTGGTATGCTCAGTCGATCTTACTTATCGAAAGTCCTGGGCAATTGCAAAAGTCAAATGTCGGAGCTTATGGTGCTTTTCAATTAATGCCTTCTGTTGCAAGGAAATACGGACTCATTGTAAGCGATACTAAAGATGAAAGAGAGGATTTTGAGAAATCAGCACTTGCTGCATCAAACCTGATTAAAAAATCATGTATACCAAGTGCAAAAAAACTATTAAACGCACACAATATAACCTTTACAGAAACAGACATATGGTTTCGTTTATTTGTTTTGCATGTGTACCATGCTGGTGCGGGTAATATTGAAGCAGTTCTCACCAAATTGAAACCGACAGCAGGAGGTCAATCATTAATTACCGCAATGTGGCAAACAACGGCAGGTCAATTTGGCAACAGCTCGCAAAACTATTCTCAATTGGCTCTTGCGGCCCAGTTGATTTTGCATGAAATGATTTATAAAAATTGTGATAGCCTTCAGAATTATTCCGGTAAAATGTAATACCGGATATCATTAAATCATATCAGGATATTTGGATGGCGCATCATTTTGGAAGAAGCTTTCAATAAAGGATTGACTGAGTACCGATAATACATTTCTTTTGGATTCTTTTAGATAGATGGAAAGGTTTGAACCCTGTAAATCCATTTCAAAAGTAGCGTAATTCAAGTCAGCTAAATAATCACGCATAAGATCATCTGGCAAATTATTTTTATCAAACTTGGTGAAATCGATAAAAAATGAAAAGCCCTTTTTACCAAAATCTTTAAATCGCTTGTCATTTGACGTTTGTGACTCTATTTCATGATCTTTTGACGTAATCAAAATTCCATTATCAAGTTGATTTATTTTAAAATCATTTTCCTCAATAAATAATCGGTACAAATCAATGAGATCTTGTCCTTGCTTTCCTAAACCGACATATATACTAATGTCTCCAAATTCATTCTCCGAATTTGGAAATTCACTAAGCATATATGACATTCTTCCGTCAAAAACATCCTGCAAATCACTTGTATTATTAAATAACTGCAAATAAGACAATTGCTCATTCATTGATGGATTAATTTTCATGACAAAGTTCATCAACTTCACAAAATCTAGATTTAAAGCATAAGCTATATTGGTATTGGTTTTTAATAATTGTTGAGCCCACAATCCATCAGATGATTTCAAAAATGATTGAGCTATTAATTCTTCCGAAAAAAAGTTCTGGGTTTTCAGTTGAACATTGCCTTCATTAAAATACAAATGAGATTGAACAAAACTATTCTCAAATATTTTTTTTGATTTAATTCCTGTGTATGTAGAATCATTTAATCCATCCAATGCCGATGCTAACCTTACTCCTAAGACAATATCGGCATTACTATTTAATATATTTCTTGAAATGGTAGAATTGTCATTTGCAACTTCCTTTTCTTTTAAAACATCGATCGTTTCAAGTATAGGGTTTTTACCCAAATTATTAGTCCCAAAAACACAAATCTCTTCATTGATAGCCATCGTAAACTGTGATGAGGAATAAACTGAAAGCTCCTCTTTCTCTTCGAAAGACAGTCCCATACCTTTAAAAAATTCGACTAAGGAATCTTTATTAGCAATATCTATAAGTAAATAAGTATTAACACTTCTCGAATCTACAATTTCATTGGCAAAATATACAGAATCCTCTATTTTAGTATACCTATAAATTTCCTTAAAAGTATTTAGTAATACGCCCACTTTTGGAAGCTTTTCCAATTCCGATTTATCAGCGATACCTTTTAAATCAAATTTCCCGAAAGCAGCCACTTTTTTATTGGCTGATATGAATTCAATCAATTTACTTTTTGCATTTTTACCGCTGTCTATTTTATTTCCACAAGAAGCAAGAAACAGTAAAGAAGAAAAAAAGAAGAAAAAAATTATACGATTCATTTCAATATTAATTTTATTTGGCAACATTAGATTTTAAGGATTAAAAATAATTATTAATTGAAGTAAGAATACTCATACTTAAACAAATCATTAAATTTAAATAATGCATTTAATTGAACCATACTTCGGATGGAGAAACCTTTACGTAGCCTCTGAGGATTCATTATCCCCTTTTGCCAATAGGGAATATAGTGAGTTTGAATTTCAAAATACAATCTATAACTTTTATATCCATCCTCAATGGGATTATATTGGATCTGAAACGCTTTTTTTAAAAATCCTTTATGTTGATTATGACGAGGGATTTTGTGTAATGGAACTCATTGGAGAATGGAATGATGCCATACATAACGATATTATGACGTTAAAAAGAGATATTGTTGAACCTTTAATGGAATCTGGTATTGACAAATTCATTCTGATTGGAGAAAATGTACTTAATTTCCACTATTCTGATGATTGTTATTACGAGGAATGGTTCGATGAAGTTGAGGAAGGATGGATTGCGATGGTAAATTTTCATGAACATGTAATCAACGAATTTGAAACAATAAACATTGACCATTATTTTGTAATGGGTGGAGAATTAGAAGAGATTGAATGGAGAACCTATCTACCGATTCAATTTTATAATAAAATTAAAGGTATTGTTATAAAGCGTATATCATAAAAAAAAGGGCATTTAAGCCCTTTTTTTCAGTTTATTTAGATAACGAATTAGTCAATAAAAATGTTTGAGGAAAAAGCAGTGTTGTCAATAAAGAAATTAACAACATACATTCCTGACTCAATCACAGCAGGTAACTGAACATTTTCTTTAATTTCTCCTGGAATTGATTGCCCCAAACTTTGAGAATAAATCAACTTACCGTTCAAATCAAATAAATTCATGCTCATATTCCCAGAAACCAAAGTATTGCAGGATATCAAAACACTATTTTGTGAAGAAGAATAGCCCGCCTTAAAATTATTATTTAATTCACTTTCTTCTATTCCGGCTCCCGATTGTGCACTGAAGATGTGTTGGGAAAGATAGATTACATCTCCATTATCATTTCCATTATTGTTGGTTTCGTTGGTTGCAACATAAAAAATCACATCACCAACACTAGTAGCAGGAGCCTGCCAAGTCCAACCCCACAAAGTTGTGGCAGATGTATTGCTTGAAGATGTATGATTGGCATATTTTCGAGCTGTACCATTGACTTGAGTATTTAATCCAGCTGTAAAATTTCCTGCCATATTTCCAGATGCATCTAATACTGTAGCTTGAAATCCTTTTTTAGCAGCAGCGGTCGACATAGAGAGTGCAACGGTGTAAGTGGAGCCCGGCACATAAGAAGTAACTGGAGTAGCGCCTTGTAAGAGCGTAATTAAATTAATATTGGAACCATCCTGAGTAGTTCCCATATGACAAGCGGTACAAGTCTGTTCACCTGGCGCGCCAGTTCTACCAGGACCTGCACCTCCCGAATTTTTGTTATGAAATTCAGTTTTCGTATAGGTACTTATGTCTCCGTTTTTTTTTGAATTAAAAGCCGTTAATAATGCAATTGACAAAATTGATCCGGCGAAAAAAAATAATTTCTTCATAATTTATTGTTTAGTTATTTGGTTTACCTTGTTTTATCCAACATTCAAACTGTTGAATTAAAGAATCTGGCAGTGCACCATCCTGAGGCATTAATTGCATTATTCCTTTCATAGAACTTAGCATATCTTCAGCATTAGCAGAAATATTAGAATGATTTGTTAAAGTATAACCAGCTTCACCAGCTGAATGGCAAACTGTACAATTATTTTCTACCAATGGAAGGATCTGGTTTGAAAATGAAATTGTAGAATTACACTGTAACTTTTTATCGTATATGCTCTTTTTACAAGCCACCAAGACGAGGACAAGAATAAGAAAAATAGACAGCAAGGAAATGTTAGTTTTTTTCATTATTTAACTATTTGTTAAAGTTAAAATTTCTTTCAATACAAAAACCCAATCTAAATTGACCTTTCAACCATTTATCGAAAGTATAAGGTATAAATTGTGATTCTCCTAAACCTTGGGCATTCGTCAATAATA
>CANJNE010000086.1 GCA_947475275.1 Flavobacteriales bacterium
AGAAAAATGGGTTATTGGGTTGATATGGATAATCCATATGTTACTTATGAAACCAAATACATGGAATCGGTTTGGTGGTTGTTGGGTCAACTTTTCGAAAAGAACCTGCTTTATAAAGGTTACACCATTCAGCCCTATTCGCCAAAAGCTGGAACGGGCCTATCTTCTCATGAGTTGAATCAACCGGGATGTTATAAAGATGTTACCGATACCACTGTTGTAGCACAATTCAAATTCAAATCTTGGAATGGCTCAGCTCCTTTTACTCGCATTCAGGAAACAGACAACTTATTCTTTCTAGCTTGGACAACAACTCCTTGGACCTTGCCCTCAAATACTGCTTTGTGCGTTGGGCCTGATATCGATTACGTCTTGATTGAAACCTTTAATCAATACACGTACTTGCCGATAAAAATAATTTTGGCTAAGGCTTTAGTAAATAGTGTTTTATCTAAAGTTTATAGGGAAGTGTCAACTGCTGAAGAATTAGCATCTTATCAAGCTGGAAGTAAAGAAATCCCTTTTTTGATAGCAGATACATGCAAAGGAACTGCATTGAAAGGCATTCGTTATGAGCAATTGCTCCCATATGCTTTACCTGCTGAAAATTCAGAAAATGCATTTCAAGTTATAATTGGCGATTTTGTTACCACAGGCGACGGTACAGGCATTGTTCACATCGCACCTACCTTTGGTTCTGACGATGCTAAAGTAGCCGCAGATGCTGGAGTTCCGGCAATGTTGGTTAAAGATGAAAAAGGAAATTTGGTTCCGCTTGTAGATTTACAAGGAAAATTTCGTCCGGAATTAGCTGAACTGGCAGGAATGTTTGTTAAAAACGATTATTATCCTGAAGGTGAGGCTCCTGAAAAGTCAGTTGATGTTTTGATAGCGATACAATTAAAAACCGATAATAAAGCTTTCAAGGTTGAAAAATACGTGCACAGTTATCCGCATTGTTGGCGCACAGATAAACCGGTTTTATATTATCCTTTGGATTCATGGTTTATTCGTGTGACCGATGTTAAGGAGCGAATGATTGCATTGAACAATACCATAAATTGGAAACCTGAATCTACCGGAACAGGTCGTTTTGGAAAGTGGTTGGAAAGTGCAAACGACTGGAACCTTTCGCGTTCGAGA
The DNA here is from genome assembly GCA_947475275.1 of Flavobacteriales bacterium. Lineage (GTDB taxonomy): Bacteria > Bacteroidota > Bacteroidia > Flavobacteriales_D > Crocinitomicaceae > M0103. The sequence goes on from CANJNE010000086.1 coordinate 1,144, forward strand.
TATTGGGGAATACCTATTCCTATTTGGACAACAGAAGATAGTGATGAAGTTAAATGTATATCATCAATAGCAAATTTGAAGATTGAAATTGAAAAAGCTGTTCAACATGGATTTATGTCTGTAAATCCTTTTTCAGCATTCAATCCAGAAGATTTTTCTGCTGAGAATTATGAGCAGGTCGATTTACACAAGAATATTGTGGATCAAATAGTTTTGGTTTCTTCGGAAGGAAAACCAATGAAACGGGAGGCGGATCTTATTGATGTTTGGTTTGATTCAGGCGCCATGCCTTATGCACAGTGGCATTATCCCTTCGAAAATAAAGAACTCATTGATGGTGGAAAGTTTTTTCCAGCTGATTTTATCGCGGAAGGTGTAGACCAAACGCGAGGATGGTTTTATACGCTACATGCAATTGCAACAATGGTTTTTGATAATGTTGCCTACAAAAATGTAGTGTCAAATGGTCTCGTTTTAGATAAGAATGGTCAAAAAATGTCTAAGCGTCTTGGAAACGCAATTGATCCATTCACGACCTTGGAAAAATATGGACCAGATGCAACGCGGTGGTATATGATCACCAATGCGCAACCATGGGATAACCTCAAGTTTGACCTTGATGGAATTACCGAAATTCAACGCAAATTCTTTGGGACACTTTACAATACCTATTCGTTTTTTGCGCTTTATGCCAATATAGATGGTTTCGACTACAGTGATGCAAAAATACCACTTGAAAACCGACCAGAAATTGACCGTTGGATAATTTCCAAGTTGAATTCTCTAATTAAGGATGTTTCAATAGCATTTGACGATTATGAACCAACAAAAGCTGGTCGACTCATTCAAGAATTTGTTACCGACCATTTGTCCAACTGGTATGTGCGTCTTTGTCGACGCCGCTTTTGGAAAAGCGATGATTTGAATGATAAGAAAGCAGCTTACCAAACGTTGTACACCTGTTTAGAGACGATTGCTATTTTGGGTTCTCCAATAGCTCCATTCTTTATGGATCGGTTGTTTTGTGACTTGAATAGTGTTACCAATTTACATCATGTAAATTCAGTGCATTTGGCTGATTTCCCGACTTATGATGATGATGAAATCGATAAGGATTTGGAAAATCAAATGGAAATCGCCCAACGCATTTCTTCATTGGTTTTAGCGCTGCGTAAAAAAGAAAAAATTCGTGTTCGGCAACCACTACACAAAATAATGGTTCCTTCTCTTAATGATGATTTTACCCACAACATTATGCATGTGAAGGACTTAATTTTATCAGAGGTGAACGTTAAAGAAATGGAATTGATTGATGAAAATAGTGATTTATTGGTTAAACGTATCAAACCCAACTTCAAAACTATTGGTCCAAAGTACGGTAAACAAATGAAAGCTATTGCGGACAAAGTGGGGCAGTTTACCAATTCGGAAATAGCAGCAATCGAAAAAAATAGTGGTTGTTCAATGGAAATTGATGGAGTTAAAATTCAATTGGAATTATTGGATTTTGAAATTACCGCTCAAGATATTCCAGGTTGGCTTGTAGCTACTGAAGAAGGATTAACTGTTGCATTAGACATTTCCATTTCTGAATCATTACGTGCAGAAGGAATTGCAAGGGAGTTGATCAATCGTGTTCAGAATTTGAGAAAAGACAAGGATTTAGAAGTAACGGATCGAATCAATTTATTAATTGAAACAAGCGAAAATATTAGATTGGCTATTGAAAAGAATGCTTCATTTATTGAAGCGGAGGTCTTAGCAGATTCAATAACTTTTGAGAACTTGGGTGAATGGGATTTGATAACTGATATCGAAAATCCTAATGATACTTGCTTATCTATTTTGATTAATTCCTAAAAGAATTTATTCTTTTTGAGCACCAATTTAGCTGGAACATTGAAACTTCCGAAAGCTTCATACATGTTCAATGAATCAATACTAATAGAATAATGCAGCCCATCATCGTGCCATTCTCCATAATTGAGATCATTTTTTATTGTTTTAGGAACGGTTGATCCGCTAAAAAACAAGTATGTATTCTTTTTCTTTTGAAAGGTAAGTTGAGGAGAGAAGAGAAATCTGTAATAATTACCATCCTTATTTAATATTCCTTTTTTCATGAGAAGACTCATAAAAGAAGATCCTTTGTCATTCATGGACAACATCACTGAATATCCTGTAACCTTGGTTTCTTTGATTTTTTCGACTTCCGTAATATCAAAGTTTTCGTCCATTACGGACTCAATATAAGTTTCTTTCTGCGTAAAAATACCCCCCTCTCTGAACGATAAATCGCCACCCCAAGCATTTAAAAAGGCCTCGGTTGGGAAACTTATTCTTTTACCTAGCGTGAGAATGTATTTGTACAATGCAGATGTTTTATCTTTTAGGAATTGAGAAAAATCAAGATGGATATTGGCAATTTTCTTTGCCTTACTATCATAAGTGAAATCATTCCCACCTTTTTTGAGCGCTATATTTAAAGGTTTCGAATTGCGAATGTAGGTTTTAACCTTAAATCTTATTGAGTCGCTGTCGTGCGCAAAAATAGCGGTTTCAACACCATTTTCTTTGAGGGTTGGCCAGTTGGAGTAAACAACAAGTTTTTCGTCTTTAAATAATTTTTCATTTAAAAAAGCACGCCATGAGGGTGCAATATCGTCAAGTTTTGCGCCCATTACTCGCTGGTAAATGGAACTAAAATTGGAGCCTTTATACACCAAAATAAAGTCTTTACTATAACTGAGATATGTTTTTCCTTTAGGGTATTTGTATATTTTACCAAAGTTGCCAATTGAATCTTTTATAGTTGTAAGTTTTTTAATTCTAGTTATACCCTCTAAAATTTTTGAACTATCGGCTATCGGAACAACGCAACCAATGTTTCCGTTTTCATTGGCAAAGAAATAAACTGGATTTTGCAAATCAAGACCATATAATTTTCCTTGACTCAAAATAAATTCATAAGTGAGCAAATCACGATAAGGAACTTTATTGTATTGTAGCATGCTACTTGTTTCACGGGCCAAATCAAGAATGTTAGCTCTTCCAATAAAATCATCCTCTGGAAGGCGGTCTTCAATCCGGGGTCCCTCAACGTTATCATCCAGAAAAGGTCTAACAATTAGAAAAGCAATTAAGCCAATAGACAGGATGATTATAAGCGTAAATTTTTTGAACATGACACTTATTTAGTAATCACATACAAGCTGTTTAATAAATCCAAGAGATACTTTCCAGAGTTATCAAAGCTACCCTGATAATTATATTCTAAATTGAACTGGGTTCCACTGACAGAGGTTTTAGAAGAAGTAAGTTCCATAATTCCGGTTTTGCCTCTCATTGCATCTATAATTTCATTTTGTCGTGCGTTAAAAAAGTCTCTTGGAAAGCGGTCAATTGCATTGGCCCAATCAATTTGTGCATACATAAACCCACTTTTCTTTGATTTTTTCGCATCCTTTTTCGAAATAGACTCTGATCCATAGCCAGAAGCATGATTAAGGGCTAAATCCTCATCGTTGGTAAAAATAAAAAGGCCATTTTTACTAATCATGTAAAGCGGGGCAGCCCCAAGGATTGCATCTTCATAGACCCAATATTCACCCATGTCTTTAAACCGTGAAGTTAACCGAGACAAGTGTTTAAGAACTTTAAATGGAATATCTCCTCTTTCGGTTGTGAAACCAATTGTGAAAATAGGCATATCTTCTTCTGCCTCTTCTTCTGTTTCACTGTATTCAAAAGTGTCTTCATCATAATCAAAAACAATTTTGGTAGTCGTCACCTTTTTAATTCCGTTGAAAGTGCCAAACATACTTCCTTTGTAGGTTCCAAAAAGAGCATCTTTATTAACAAATTCATTGATAAGTTCTATGGTCAATACATTGGCTGATATTTGTGGGTCTTTTTTATCCTGAAGCATGGGCATGATTATTTTGTATGCCTGTTCATAAGCTTCGCGCATGTTAACATTATAGGTAAAATATGCAGTATTGCTCTTAGGGATATATTTAATTACGTTCTTATCAAATTTTGCATCGTTCATTTTTTCGTAAATGGAGCCCAATTTTTCTCCATATTTTGCGTCCATTACGAATTGAATATTGTTGTCATTCAAGAATAAATCACCAAGAAGAACATTCTCGTTATAAATTTCACGAATGTCATCATATAGATTTGGAAACATCGTTTGGAAATACCAAAGCCCATTTGCTTTCTGAATATTTCTTGAATTATCAAGATAAAAAATCCCTTCTGATTCGTGGGTAAGTTGTCCTTCAAATCTCGGGTCTGATGTTTTTAAATTGATGTTATTTAATAATAAATCTGTACAGAGGTTATTGAGGAGTTCAGCCTGCATTTCAATTTGAACACTGTCGCGCAATTCAAAATAGTTTTTTTGATTTGGATCAGTTTCTTCCATTATTGGAACATCATCAACCGAATAGTCATAATATTCCATATCTGATTCCTCTGGAATTTCATCTATAAAATCTTCTTCAAACCCTGGGTCATCTACATAGTTTATCCAAGGATATTCAAGCCCTCTTGAATACCAAATAGAATCAGTTTTATCTGCAATACGTTCTTCTGTAGGTTCTATCCTCACAAGCAAAGCAGAAGAACCTTTAATGATGAGATTATTAAAAAATGAACCATAAAAATCTACCCCATCAAAAGAACTTTCAAGTTTTTCGAAATCATCAAAAACCACGAATAACTTTTCCTTATCTTTTATTCCGAAAGTGAACCCGCTAATTTCATAATCTTTGGTTTTTCCGTAAAAAACATTAAGTTTTTGATCAAAATCCAAACCTGCATCTTTAAGAGTTTTGTTTGATGTAGATCCGTCGAACAGTTCTTGTTGAACTTCCTCCATAAATTCGTATTTCACCAAATCATCAATGGAAATTTTTTGAAGTAAACGTATGTTGTTTACACTAAAAACGGTAATGGCCTCTTTAGGGATTAAATCCTCAGAAAATTGGGAAAAAGTTTGCCCTGTTAAAAATAAACAGGCGCCAAGAATAAAGTGCTTCATGAGCGGATACAGATCACATATTAATATATCGGTTAAGACAAAATTAAGAAATTAAATATTCTAATTTTTGTTTGGTACAAGATAGATTGTATTTTCCAATAAATTAGCATTTTGACTCAACGCATAGGGGTTGGTTTTAATCATCACATTGAGATTGTTTTTAGAGATAGTAGCAGAGGTATTATCGCATTTCAAGACATTTCTTGGGAATCTTGAAATCGAAGTATAAGTACCTAATTTCAACATTTCAATGTCCTCAGCTGATAACTCTTTAGCTTTTTTAATAGTAATCTCTGGAATGGAACGAACGAGTTTGGTGCCATCCCAACTCAACCAAGAATGATCGAGCTCAGGAATATCTGTCTCATTTGTTTCTTCTTCAATTACGATTTTTAATCCATTTTGAAGCTTTGCTACACTCTCGAAGTCACAAGTAAGCCTGAAAAAGAAATTCTCATAATCAGATTCGATAGTAACATTTGAAATGCCTTCTTGATTTTCTAAATTGGTTTTAAATGATGAAACTTTTGTTTTTATCTCATCAATTGAAGGCACCTTTTTCCCGTCTAAACTGTCGAGACTGAGAATGCTATTCACTCGAGATTTACTAGAACTTAGATTGACTGTATATTTAAATGTTCCACTGCCATCGGTATTTAATGATACGTCGTCAATAATTTCAAGGCAAGAACTAAGTGAAAATAATATTGAAAGAAGTAAAGTTGTTTTTAATATTCGCATAACACAAAATTAAGCAATTCATCTGTCAAAAACAGTACCAATTCACGCTTCTAGTTCTTTGAGAATCGTATTAACATCTTCTTCAGTGTTGCTCAATTTTTGCTTACAAAATTGAATTAAAATAGCCGCCCGCTTCACTTTTAACGACAATTCATCAACAGAAATTTCTCCGTTTTCCATTTCGTTAACGATGCGCTGTAATTCGGCAAAAGCCTCTTCGTAAGTACCGGTAGCTGATGTTTTTTCACTCATTTTTATTGATTTGAATTACTTTGGACTTGATTTGAAAGTCCGCTGTGGTGGTTAATAATATTTGTCCGTTTTTAATAATGGTTTTTTCACTCATTATTTTTCCATCTAAGGTTGTGATACTGTAGCCTCTTTTTAAAATATGAATGGGATTTAATAAATCAATATTTTTTTCAATCTGATTAAGTTTATTCATTTCATCAATTGTGCATCGCTGGACTTGCCTCTTAATCTTTTGGTTGGATTCTACGATTTTTTCATTTTCAATATTGAAACGCAGATTGATTAATTGTTGGATTCGATCCTTCCTAATGTTGATGCGTTGTATATTAAGTGGAATATTTGATTTTGCCCTTAGTGATAACTTTTGAATGATTTGCTGAAGTTGATTTGTTGCTTTATTGTTGTATAGTTGCACACTCGATCTCAAAGCACGTAATTCTTGATTAAAAGTATTGTTTTCAAGCTGTAAGAGGCTTCTGCAGTATTTTTTTGCAGTTAGGGCGGCCTCTTTTAAGGGAACGGCAAAATCATGAAATGATTGAATTAGAAAATCAGCCAATTCTGTAGGAGTGATTGCATTTCTGTATGCGACCATTTCTGCGACTGTTAGGTTGGTTGAGTGACCTATTCCAGTCAATATTGGCAATTCAAAACTTGCAATTGCACGACAAAGTTCATAGTTATTGTAACACGACATACCAACCTCACCTCCTCCACCTCGCACAATTACCACTGCATCAAAGTGATGTTTAACCTTTCTTATTTTTCCCAGTTGACTTATAATTGAATTTACAGCCAAATCACCTTGTAAGTATGCGTTAAATAGCATTGAAAAAAATTTATATCCCCATGGATTCTCATTCAATACCTTCATAAAATCTGATAAACCCTTACTTGAATCGGCAGAAACAATTGCTATACGTTTTGGTAGCAGTGGGAAAGAAAGTAACTGATTTTTATTTAGTAATCCTTCTTCATGCAATCTTTTCAATGTGGCCTCACGCTCCTTTTGTAATTCGCCTAAGGTATAATTGGGATCAATGTCAAGGACTTGTAAGGTTAAGCCATAAATTTCATGGTAAACTATTTTGACTTCCATTAAAAGGGTTGTGCCTTCTTTTATTGGTTCTTTGACTACTTCTCGGAATTTTTTATTGATTTTGGTTAATTGTGCATTCCAAATAGTGCCATTAATTTGTGCAACGATCCTATCGTTTTCTTTTTGAACCAACTCTGGAAATGCATGTCCGCTTGGATAATTATTTAATTTATGCATTTCCGCCTTAACCCAATAGGTGTTTTGATAGCGATTCTCGATTGTTGTTTTAATCGAGTTCACTACCTGTTTGAGTGTGAAAATGGAACTTTCTTCAGGCATTTTTGAAATGAAAGTGTAATAATTATTCTGTCAATAAGGAATAAACTTACCCTCTCTGTAATAAAGTTAGAAAATATTTTGCCCTATCTAGGAATCAAAGCTTTAAAAAGATGAGTTAATTTTTGACGTGTAATATTTCCAGTTTACCAATTTTTAGAAAAAAACGTCCTTTCTCATCCGATGTATTGTTCGCCATTCTAAAATCTATTTCTTGCTGTGTAAGGTAAGAAAGTCCTGTTGTAATTGGATGAATTGGGTTGTTCATTGAAACCTGTTGAGATTTATTTATTGGTAAATCTGGGAGGTCAGCGTTTGAACTGATAAATAACTCTTTTGGTATTTGTTCAATTAAGGGATTCGATTCGGGGATTTCATTTTCATAAATTTTAAAAGTATCTACCTTCGACCAATTTATGGGTGTATAATTTATTGAATCCAATGGCCTACTAAGCAATTTATTTGGAATATAATCTTTCTGAAAGGTTTGTGTTAAATTAAAGCGAGGAGCGGTCTCGTTATTTTTGTTTTCGGTTTGGTTTAAATTTAATGAGTCGTTTTGTTGTTTGACAAAATTTTCCAAGGCTGAAGCCTTAAAGTATTCATTATCGATATTAAAAGTGAACATTAAGACACCTGCGAAACACGCCGCTGCAGCAATAATTGGCCAAAGCAATTTGGATTGTTTTTGTTTTAGTTTTGCTTTATTGGGATAGTAAATGTTGTCATCAGATTTCATTTTTACTTTTTCCAATAATATCAGCTCATTTCGGTATTTGGGTTGTTCATTTAGGAAATCAGTTAGTTTTTTATCAGCCTCTTCTGAAAGTAAGCCTTCAATTTTTGAATTTAAAAAGAAATAGATATTTGCTTCAGTGATTCCCTCATTTTCAGGGTTTATTTGAAGCAAATTTTGTTTTTCCACCACATTCAATAAATCATCATTACTCGGACAAATAACAATATCAGAAATATCATCTTCTTGCCAAATATTATTTTTCTCCATAAAATAAAACAATTCCTCACTCAGATTTTCATCTAAGCGGCCTTCTTCGAAGTCTTTATAATACTTCTCGAAATTGTTTCTGTTTATTTTATATGAATTCGCCATTGTCAAACGAGTAATTCAATTTGTTTTAAATAGGCTTTTAATGCTTGCCGTGCCCTAAAAATATAAACTTTTACTTGAGATTCATTCAATGTTGTAATTTCTGCAATTTCCGCATAATTGTAACCTTCATAATCCCTTAATAGAATGACTGTTTTTTGAATTACAGGAAGTTTATCCAGCGCCTCATGAAGGATAGTTTGTAGATCAAAAGTCTCTATAGGTTGCACTGATTTCTTAATTTCTTGTTCGTTAAATTCGCCGATTCTGGATTCTAGTTTTAGAAAATCAATGATTAAATGGTATGCAGTGGTGAATAAATATGACTTAGATTTTGCATAAGAAACCTCCTTATGTTTTACCCAGACTTTCAAATAAGTTTCTTGGACAATATCTTGTGCTGCCATTGCATTTTTTATATGCTTTAAGGCAAATCGATAGATCCCGTCAGCATACAGGTCAATAGTTTTATTGTATTCACTATCTGTCATGGCGCTTCTATATGACAACAACAATTGTCAAAAGTTACAATAATCAATAAATACGATTACTCTTCGTGGTTAATTGTTTGAATGTGCACAGAACTTCCGGCCTTAAATTGTGTGCCAGACTTAATGTTTATTGATGATGCTTTAAAATTACTTTTAACTCCTGATGCTATGATAAACGTTTTATTATCTGTTTTAGGCTCAGAAAATGATATTTCAGTTGCAATTTCTGGCTCAATGACGAGCGCCCCTTTAACCGTAAAATCTTGATCATATACCAAATAACGAT